>NZ_JAUBOX010000149.1:0-8939 GCF_036700445.1 Microcoleus sp. T3_B1 | reverse complement strand
CAGGTTACATCGTCAAATATTTTTAACTGGTTTACACACTGCTGTTATTGTACCTCATCTTTCTGAGAAAGGCTATAAAAGTTTTAGCTAAATAAGTAGTTAACTTGTGAAGAAAATCTAGACGGATGCGAGCTATTCGGGCGTGGAGTTGCCTAATTTTATTGTAAGTTTTACGCTGGTTTCGAGAGCCTTTAACCTGTTTAGATGCTTTGCGTTGTAAAGTAGCAAGCTTGGTTTTCGCACTGGCTTTCAACGGCTTCGGTGCATCAAAATACTGCTGGTTTGATAACGTGGCAAAAGATTTGATGCCGATGTCAATGCCCACAGAACTTTCAGGCTGTTGAACCGGGAGGCGTTCTGCATCAACACAAAAAGAAACTTTCCCAGCGGTTTCCTTCCTTTGAAATAGTGAAAGTTTGAGAGACGAAGCTACAATCTAATGGCTCAAAAAGCCGGAAAGTTCCCAAAGTAGGAATCTTGATAGTGTTACCAGCGTTTAACAAAACTTTGCCATTAGACGAATCAACCGTAAAAGATTGACCGTCTCGGCGACTAGCAAATTTTGGATGCTCTGCCTTTCCAGAACGGTATCGGCTGAAAGCATCTTTCAGGTCAATCAAAGCGTTTTGATAGACTCGACTAGACAACTGATTCATCCAATTGAATTCAGGCTTTTTCTTGACATAGTTGGTGAGAACTTTTTTGACTTCGTTGAGTACCTTTGAGTCGGTAAATTTCCCCTCACTGTACATTTGAGTCCGCAAACTCAACCCAAAGTTAAACACTACGCGCCGGAACCCTGCGTGTTTTGCCATTAAGGTCGCTTCTTTGTTATTTAGGTTGAGCACTCGTTTAACAGCAAACATAGTTAAACTTATTCGGAATTACTTACTTGACTAAGTATAGTGGAATCCGTGCAAGGATCTACACCTTCTACAATATTCTTAACTTTTGCTTTATATTTTCGCAGTCCGTAAAGCCGGGAAGAAAAGCAGTGAAGTATTGAAAGTAGGTCTTGAGTTAATTCTTCATACGGTGACAGGCTTTCCGCGTTGGCGACAATAACCGTCCCGCCATTCCACTGCAAAATTTGTTCGATTAATTCAAAACCGAATCGGCACAGCCGATCTTTGTGGGCGACGTACCGCACCCTGACTTCGCCCAGCATCGCCCATTGTACGATTTGCAGAAATTTGGGGCGTTTGAAGTTGAGTCCGCCTCCAATTTCCTGTATGGAATCCGTAATCGCAATACCTTGCGCCAAGCAAAACTGTTCCATAGCCTGCACTTGGCGGAGTAAGTCTTGTTTCTGTCCGCTAGACGAAACTCGACAATATATGATAACCCGGCTGGCTGGCGTTTTCCCTGTCTTCAAATTGCGGGCGATATTGAGGTGAGTTTCTGAATAAATGCGCTGATTTCCCAGCGTCCTCTCAGGGATTAATTTGTTCTCGCTTTCCCAGCGCCGCAACGTAGAACCAGATACTCCCACTAATTTGGCAAATTCTGCTACTTTCCACATATAACTTCC
Organism: Microcoleus sp. T3_B1; assembly: GCF_036700445.1. Classification (NCBI taxonomy): domain Bacteria; kingdom Bacillati; phylum Cyanobacteriota; class Cyanophyceae; order Oscillatoriales; family Microcoleaceae; genus Microcoleus; species Microcoleus sp. T3_B1. The sequence goes on along the minus strand of NZ_JAUBOX010000149.1, from coordinate 7,408 downwards.
TCTTGTCGGTTAACTGTGAATAAGTTTAGCAAACTATTTGGCACTTAAGTCTTGCTCCCAATTTTCGGAGTTCCTTGTCGCCTTGGGTGGCGGTGCGGAAGATTAACTCTAAACTACGACGCAGGTTATATCTATCCTGCGGTTGAGCGTAGATAGTGAGGTACATTGAGATCCGTCCGTAGAGATTCAATATTTTGGAAAGCTCAAAGTCTTTGGGAAGCCAGCGTTCGGTGTGGACACCTGCGTGAGAGAGTGTCTGCACGATCGACTCCATAGCTGCTCGAATTTCAGAAGCAACGGGAACTTCGGCCCATTCAGCAGTCCAAGCGATTTTGAGCTGCTGCACAGGCTTCCCAGAGGGTCGATCGAGCGGAATCGGCGGGACATCAGGGCGTCGCAGATCCGCGCCTGCAATTAACGAAAAACATAGCCGGATGTCTTCTAGCGATCGAGCAAAACAGCCTACTGTCATCATTTGCCGAATAGACAGTGGCATTCCCGGCACTTCAGGAATCTGCCCTGCTGTAGAAATACGGCGATCGGTCGGCTTTAAACCATATATGCCACAGAAATGAGCAGGCTGACGCACCGAACCCCCGAAATCGTTGCCCAAATCCAAGGGTGAAAGTCCTGCTGCGACAGCCGCGGCACTCCCTCCAGAACTGCCACCCGGTGTGTAGTCAAGATGCCAAGGATTATTCACCCGTGGAAACAGAGAATTTGTGCTTTGATAATTGGCAGCCAGTTCCGCCATGTTGGTTTTTCCCATGATGACAGCACCTGCTGCCCGCAATCTCGCAACAGCAGTTGCATCCTGTTGAGGGACATAATCTTTGAGGGGAATATAGCCTGCTGTGGTGCGGAGTCCGGCTGTTTCAAAAATGTCTTTAATCGTGATGGGAACCCCATGTAAAGCACCCCAGTTTTCTCCTCTGGCTAGGGCTTCATCGGCAAGTCTTGCTCTAGTACGAGCATTGTCTTCATCCAGGGTACAAATGGCGTTTAATTGCGAGTTGTGCTTGGCGATTTGAGTAAGGTAAGCGTCGAGAACTTCGACGGCAGAGACTTGGCGATCGCGAATCAGTCGCGCTAGCTGATGGGCAGAGGCAAACGTCAGGCTACTCATAGGCAACAAACAGGTATTTCTCGATCGAGTCAATTATATTCACTTTTAGTTAGGAATGAGAATTAAATAACTTCCACTCTTGAAAGTGGGATGGGCGTCCCGCCCGTCCAAAAAGGACGGGCGGGACGCCCATCCCACAATAACAATTAAAATTGTAAGTTATTTAATTCGCGATCCTTAATATAGTTAACTAATATCAAACGGCTTTGTCCCTCAATACTCCAGACAGTTTTTGGAACGATATTACAAGCTTACGCAGGGCAAGGATCATAAAAAAGTCGAATTAAATGCAAGTCTGGGGTGGAGCTGACATTGATTTAATTATCCACAGGGGCTGCGAAGTCAAGCGAGAATAAGCCATTGGGCTATATAAAAAGTGTGCGGACTATTGTTTATAGATGGACTCATTTAATAACTCTCACTGGTTACGAATGGAACTGCCACCTCCAGAATTAGGAAATTGCAGGTCTTGATCAAATAAAAAATCATCACGTATTTCTAACGTTCGCGTGGGTAAACTTAAGGAGGAATCTGGTAAATTTTGAGGTGCTATCCTTAGTGTATAACTGCCGATGGGGACACCATCAATCCGATACAAGCCAAACTGATCGGTGGCAGTAGTTTTGATAACTTCGCCTGTGGCATTGAGCAACTCAACTTTGATACCTGCCACCGATTTGCCATTTGCATCCAGAACTCGTCCTGCTAACCCAAATTCTGGCCTGACCGTAAAATATAAACTGGTAATCGCACCAGCCGCAACCTCGGCGGTATAAGTGGTTTTCACAGGAACTAAGGCAAAAGGTAATTGCTCTGGGTCTAATTCAACAAGATAAACACCTTCAGGTAAATTGCCGATCAAAAAATTCCCTTGGGAATCAGTTTTAGTGCGCGTAAGGAGATTATCGCGACTGACCTCAATTTCAACACCCTCTAATTTTAAACCAGGCAAATTGCTCCCCCCTTCGATCTGAATGCGACCAGTAATTTGACCCCGGTTTTGACCGATAGCACTATTTTGAGCTGGAATAAATCTGCCTTGATCAACAGTAAAACCTGCAACTAAACTCACAATTAATTGTTGATCGTTAAAGCTTTGAAATGAACTTCTACCGGGCAAACCTTGATACTCAGCCCGAAGCAGTACACCAGAAAATACAGGCAAACTCGCACCAATAATCGGCCTTACTGCTCCAGTTTCATCAGTGACAACGCCTAAGCGATAACTGAGGCGATTAAGGCTGAAAGGAGTATAACTATAAATCGCACGGTAGCGAGTGGAAAGATTCCCGCCAAATTCCGCACTTAAGGAGAGTTGATCTTGTAAACTCAAACTATAAGCAACATCTACCAGTTTGCGATCGCCCGTGACATTGGCAGACAGCCTAACGGCGTTATTAAGCTGGTAGAACGCATCCAATACATAACGACCATCTAGATCGGGCCTGCCACTTAAATAAAGGCTTTGCATAGGACGCCAGTTAAAAACGGGTGCCAGGTATTGAGCAGAATTTGTTTCATCCTGGCGACTGCGGGCAATTAAGCCCAAAGTCAAGCGATCGCTTACTCTATAACTGAGGTTCGCACTGTGGTCAAATCGGCTCCTTTCTTGATTGCTAGACAGGTAGCTGGCTGGAAAAAATTGAGAGGTGGCGAAGAACTGCCAGGACGGAAGCTGAGCCTGTAACTCTGAAGTGTACGCTGTTTTTCCATTCGAGGTACCCACAGAAGCAGCTAAAGTGAGCGGGTTAGCAACTTGCCAAATAAAACCTGCTTCTGCTTGCAATCTAGAACCGCCTTCGTTACGACTATCCGGCGCATTTTGCACCCCAGTTTCCACTGTAAAATTCTCAGATAAGCCTTGCCTAAACTGATAAAAAGCAGTTGGCTGACTGGCTGGTTCAGAATTGACTCTGCCTATATTCACGCTATCGAATAAGTTGCCACTAACTCCCGCCCCAGCCAAGTGAACAAACCTACCTGCGGGCAGCAATAGATCAGAAGTACCGATTCTTAGCTGGCGGATTTCAGCAGGGGAATTAAAATTATTCCGATTATAAATTAAAAAATCGATTTCGTTGACTGTAGCAGATAAATTAACATTTAAAAATTGGTATTCTCCATTCAGCCCTACCTGTTGCTGGGCAACAACAGTACCATCAACTCGCAGTTGCACAAAACTCCCAGGAGGAGCTTGGCCCCGAAATGTCCGCAGTGGTGCCGCTCGCCTAGGCAAAAGTTCAGTTCCCTGACTGGTTTCATAAAAACGCCCAGGTGGAAGGTTGGTATAGGCGATTTGTGCCCCTGTCATATCCAGATTTGACAGCAGGGGATGCAGTCCAATCTGCTGTCTGCCTACTTGATAGCGAACTTCGCCTTCCCGCTTATACCAAAAGTATTCAGTGAGTGTTTGTTGATCCTGAAAATTGTTATCTGCACGGATACGCCAACTTCCACCTCCAAGCCTCCCTCCCAAGACTGTAGAACTGAGCAGAGAACTACTATTACCATTTTGAGATAAATCCAGGTTTTGTCTGACGCTAGAAAAGCTGGTTTGGGGAGGGCGGATCTCAGCTTTAAGCTCGGTTTGCTGCGAAGCTGACCTAGCATTCGGCTGCCAAGGTAAATCGATCATCAGAGCAACTTCTGAAGCATCAAACTCAATCGGTGTGGCTAATTTGTCTGCAATGAGCGTATCGGTCAGGTAAATGAGACCGTTAATAGTTTGGTAATCGCTCGGCTCTAGTTTCGTCGTGCCTAAAGGCGTGCTAATTTCGATGCTGCCGTTAGCAGCAATTTTTACAGTTATCCCAGTTAATTTAGCAAAATCATCTAGAGGAATGAGAAAGGTATTCTCATTTCTTAAAACTTCTAGATTGCCGACTTCTTTGCCTCGAATAACGACCCCTAATAATAACGTTTCGGGCAGTATTTTAACTTCATTACTAGGGGCATTTCCCTGTACCAATAAGCTGTTATTGCTGTTAAAGGTGGCAGGTTGCTGCTGCGAATCTGAAAATTTTTCTAGCTGCTTGACAGTCTTAATCGCCTCTGATTTCTGAAATAAAATAGGAGGCGTCAGAGAGAGAATTAGGGATAACATATAGAGTCCTTGCTAGCCTTCATTAATACAATTTAGCAAGGAAACTTATTCGCTAAAGTTGAAATCTAGCGAATAAAAACACAAGCTTTCAATTGTCAATCCTTAGCTATTGGGCGCTAGGAGCAATAGTAAAAGGAATTCCCTCATCTATCGGCGTGCCGCTCAGATCGCCGTTAATATCCAAAACGTACTTGCCGGGAGGAAGCTTTTTGGTGGTGTTCAGGGGAAGTTTGCGGCGGTTGTTGGGCAAAATTGGGAGCGTTGGTAAACCGCTTGCTTCCCAGACTCCATCGGGTAATTTTACATCTTTGGCTCCGACATTGGGAATGGGTTTTGTTGCTGCCGCACCCGCATATTTTTCAGCCGACCAAATTGCATACTCTCCCCCCATCCGAATGTGAGCATTTCCTTGATTGGATATATCAAAAATAGCTGTAACTGGATTACCTTTATCTTCCACTTGCACAGAATTTAAGACACCAATTCTTTTAATATTACCGGCATAGCCGTAGACTGCGACTCCCAATCGACCAACAACGATCGCAGCACTCGATTTATTCTTAGCAGAGGGAACTTCCTCAAAGAAAATCATCGCTCGGTGTTCCCCCTCTTCTGGTTTGACGCGGGGGCGCACTGCAATGCGGACTGTTTGCGCTTTTCCGGGAGGAATTGTAAAGCGCAATGGATTAATTAACAGCCAGCGATCGAGGGATTTCTCCGTAGAATCAATGATTTGCACTTCATTGTTTTCATCTTGCACCCAGTTAGAGGTGGAGACTTGAATTTCCAGCGGTTCGGAATCAGCGTTGATTAACCGAATGGATTCGTTTTTTCCTGAAGACTCAATGTTGAATTCTAACCGGGGCGGAGTCACGGCAAAATTGCCAGCGACTCCGACACCACTTCCAATTGCGATCGCTCCTAGCACTGTAGCGAGGGCCAAGAAAAATTTTCTATTGATATGGCGCATCTTCTCTAGTTCATTTGTAGTTTTTAAGGAACGAACACCGTGACTCTGAGAGTTCCTTGGTATTCTCCGCCTACTTCAGCTCGCTCTAAGTTCAATCTAAACTCAGCTCCTCCCTCGATCATATCAAAATTATTTTCGCGGGATACTCGAATTGGCGGCAAAGGCTGTAAGGAAACCTTAATTTCCGAGTTGGGATGTTCGGGATTGCTAAGGGAATTGCTGCGCCCATTTGCTGCGATTAAGTCATAGCTCACAGAGACAGATTGTAGCGGCCGATTTGCGGGTACGCGCATTTGCCAAAGAGAAGGAAGCGAGCGAATCAACTGAGTGTTAATTTGAGGAGCGATCCTCAACATTTGCTCCCTTGTAGACACTCGCTGAAGAGCTGGGCTTAATAAAAATTCTGATGAACTAATCGCTGGTAAGACTAATTTCGGACTAACCAATAAACGGTAAGCTTCATCTTGCTGAGAGGACGGGGGAACAGCTAGAGAATTTGCCTGAAAACAGCCAGCAGCGACCATTGCAACCAGACAAGTCTGCCACTTTACATTTAGTGATTTGAGCTTTTTCATAAGATTATACCTGCCCTCTTTCATGCCAAAATAGCCACAGCTTTCCTCGGCTTTATAACTGTTCTATCTGTAGTTAGTGAAGATGCCAGCAGTAAAGAGAGCAATATCGGCAGAGTTAGCACCGATATTGCTATCCTAAAAGCTTTGTACAAACAAGCTGGTTTTTATCCTCTCTTTCCAGCTCAGTTTGTATGGAAATCACTACGGATTGCTAGCCGTAATTGTGATTGACCCGCCACTATAAGCTCCCGCTGTTTTAGCGTTCGAGAGATTGAAGTTGAGGGTAGCATTTCCTGTGTAAAAGTTGTTACCCATACCCGTAGAACCCGAAGGCCCTGTTGGATAGCCCGATGCCACGCTCATGTCGATTGTATCGGTTGTGCTTGTGCCCCCCAGCCTTAGCGTACTAGCTGTAGTTGGTACGGTAATGGTAACACTGGCTCCACCGGGGTGAGTTGTCCACAGATGGTAAAGAGGGTTAATTGTTGCGGTTGCCGTACTAACACCTGATGGTAGACTAGCAGTTAAAGGGGTGGTTCCTGTTGTTACCGAGGTCGCCGCCGGGCCTTGCACGAGAACTCCGCCGGTTGCATTAACAGTACCACCTGCTGCCTGCGCAGCGGTTAAAGTTACGTCGATGCTACCCCAGGTCTGAAGCTGAAGCACGTTGGGTACGCGCACCGTTACGGGTACGGTGGCGCTCTGGCTCTGCGCCAGTACGGGTGACGAGAATAGGGTACTCACTAAAGCTGCGGGAGTCGCTCCCAGTGCTAGGCAGCTCAATAATTTCCAGGTTTTCTTCCGTGCAACGTGGGCAGGAGTTGAAGTGACGGCAGGTGCAGAAAAAATATTTTTGAGAGAAGAAAATAGAGAAGAAGATAGAGATGGCATAGTTTAATACAGTAGTTTGAGTGACTAAGTAGTAGTTCCGAATTAATTACACAATATTTCTACTGAAACCCTTGCCTAGCAAGGAGTCTTTATGTAATTAATTTTTTGTGGTTACTTATGATAACCATCATAGACCCAAAGGCTGACTTAAGCAAGGGCCATTGGCAAAAAGTTAGAAGGGAGTAGATTTTGTCAATACTCCTTTAGGCAGAAATATAATTAAATAATAATGATAATCAAATAAGGGGTAAGGGTGGGAGAGTCCGCCGTAAGCCGACTCTCCCACCAACAGCGATTATCATTATTAATAAGTTGTGGTCTCGATTGGCGTGGCACTGCGATCGATAACAGTGACGGACGATCGATAATAATGGTGGACGCAAGATAATAATGGCGGGCGCGAGATAATAGTTGCACCGCCAGCGCACGGCAGCGTCGGGGAGCGCACGATCGATGGCGAGCGTTGGTACGATCGAACGATAGAATTGACAAATAATTTGGCGAGCGATGCCTGGACCAATATTTCTTTGATACATCTTCTCAAACCCTCTTGACAACTGCCATACAAGCTTAACTTGTTACGAATGAGCAAATGCAAAGGGTATCCCCTGCTTACAAGGCAGCGCTCGATTGTTGGGAACTGCGGGGTAATCTGTGGTATCAGAAACAATAGTCCGGACAGTTTTTAATCACTAACGGCAGAATGCGAGTTTCAGCCTTCTCAGGGAGGTCAAATGCTAACG
>NZ_JAUBOX010000014.1:43511-121910 GCF_036700445.1 Microcoleus sp. T3_B1 | reverse complement strand
CAGGAGGCAGGAGGCAGAAGGAAAGAGGCAGAAGGAAGGAGCCAGAAGAAGTATTTTTACAAATATGAGATGCTCCCGAATTGACCGGACGAGATATAAAAAATAAAAGGACGATCGCCCGAGCGATCGTCCTTTTATTTGCTGCACGTATTATCAGTTTTTAGGCTTGTCTGAATCCAAGATTATTTGCGGTTGTTGAGCCATTTAGCCGCAACTATTCCCAAAATACCAGCAACAACTGGATTTCCCAAAAACTTCATCAAACTAGGCTGTTCGGCCAGCACTTCTTGGAAAATATCCGGGTGATTGTGATAGGTGAACGAGGCCAACTTGGTAACATCGTCAGCATTCATGCGGCTGGCGTGGTGGGTAGAAAGTCCTAGCTGCTTTTCCAATTGGCGATCGTCCAATCCTCTCTTGCCCAAATGCTTGAAGAATTCCCGCGCTACATCGTCGCGTTCATTTGGCTTAATTTGGGCGATCGCCTTTTGCAATTCCGGTTCCAACTGAGCCGGCGGGAGCGAGTCGTGATTCAGGGAACGCCCGAATAATTGTTTGCGCTGAGCCGGCGAAGTTCTCTGAGCAAAATCGTCAAAGTTTTCGTAATCTTCACCAGTTGTCTGCGGCATCATTTCTCGATCGCCCTGGGCTAAATCGTTCATGATTTGACGCTTGTAATTATCGCTGCTACTCATGGTAACTCTCTTCCAATCTACACAACATTTCAGTCTTAAATTGAGATGGTTTCGCCTTCAAAAAACTGCGGAATATTAAACCGCCACGCGGCTATCATTTAAGCTTGCTAACTAGGTCAAGACTTGTATTCAATCTGATTTGATTGCTGGTCGTACTTAGCAGTCAAAATCAGTTTTTTGTCAGGAGCGTAAACCAAAACACTTACATCCTGATTTGGGAAATTGCGGTGAAAACCTTGTGCTAAAGATTTGGCCAAATCTTTCACTTCTGTCGGGCGGACTTGCGGAGTAATTACAACTCCCAATTTGTTATTGTCGCGCACGTAAGCATCCTGAACAAGACCCTGAGCCGTCTTTGTTACCCATTGACCAAAATCTTGACCGGCGGCGGTATTCCCGCGTTCTAGCTGCGCGTAATAACCCTGACTGCCACCAATTGCTACAGGTACATCACTCGGTTTTTGGGCTGAAACGCTGGGCGCGCAGGCAGTAGTAACTGCCAGCATTAATACCAAGAGTAAGCCCGCAATTATTTTGCGACTCTGCTGTAATAAACTCACCTTTTTTCCTCCATTCCTAAAACATTTGGAATCCTTGAAAGGGTCAGGTTGCTCGACCCTCTCAATTAGTATTAGGCTTAGTCTAGTTTCTTTTTGAGCTCATCTTTTACATCTTCGATCGCGTGACCAGCTTCAGCTTTTGCCTGCTTGGCTTTGCCTTCTGCTTTATCCTTCGGGTCGCCAGTAACATTGCCTAGGGCTTCTTGAGCTTTGCCTGCGATGTTGTCGCCAGTTGCCTTTGCTCTATCTTCAGTGCTCATGGGTTTCTCCCTATCTGTATCTCAGACATTTTTTACTTTATAAACTCATCATAGGTAACTAGGAGCTGCTTTGCACTCTACCTCTAGGAAGAAAGAATGAAGAAAAAATGAAGAGGGAACATGGAAGATGGAAAAATTATTTTTCTTTTTCAATTTTAGACGGACTGCCACTTTCATACTTATATAGCAATCCTAAATCCTTCGCGTAATTATTGTAGGGGCAATCCCACGCCCGGTTGCCCCGATAGATAGGGGGTAGGCAAACAAAGGCACTACCCCTACAAATTTACATAAATGATTTAGGATTGCTATAGCTTTCATACTTACTAGGTTTTTTCACCGTTTCTGGTGGCTGCAACGAAGTATTTATGTAAAAAAAATGGTGGATGGTCAACCCCGCTTCCCGGAGGTTTTTATCACACCCAAAATAATTTAAAATTATAAATTTTTATTTAATTCTGACTTCTGCGTTCTGCCTTAAAAGGGCGGGTGTGGGCTAGACCGCATCTTACCCACACCCGAACAAATTTCGTATTAGTTTTAATTTACCTGGTGATGACATTCTTCATCTATTCTGTCCTGAAGTTCTTCTTTCAACTGTTCGACAGCGCGCATAGTTTGAGCATTTTCTTTTTTTTGCTGACCGAGGGCTTTTTCTGTTTCCTCGCCGAGCAATGTTTCCTTTGATTTTGGTAGCGTTACTTGATTTTCGCTGCCAGTCTGGGTCGCATTTTCTTCAATATTCATTTGTCTTGACCCTATTGTTTGCAAAATTTATTTTTAACAAGGCTAGTTACAAGTTAACCTTATATTTATAATAACGCCAATGACGAAGCCGTCCCTCTCCCTGAAGATAGATAGGAGCTGGGGAAGAGTTTTTAATTTTAAAGTAAGAGAAATTAGGGAGACTTCCATCTGTCGGAAGAAAGATATGGGGAGGCAAAGAGTGCGTGAGTGCATGAGATTGCTTGGTGACTCGCAAGGCGCGGGCCGTGAATGAGTAGGAGAGGGATGAGGGGGGGACAATTTTTCTGCGGTGCGCGCGATCGCATTAAGTAAGTGCCGAATGTTGTTGGATGAGACTCTTTGGACATCGGTAAAAGATGAAGAGAGAAATGGGAGGCAATTTAGCTAGCCAGACGGGAATCCCCACACGCTTGTCGCTTCGATTAGTGTGGGATGAAAGTCGCGTTTCGCTGTGGATTCCACCGTCAACCAATTCAAAACTATGTTTTGAGCGGTGGGCGGGTGGATGACGAGACAAACAAACTCTTTATTTAATGGGTCTATTTTCTCCTTTGTACTTGACAGTAAATAACGCATTCTGGTACAGTAACACTAATTGATGCGTACCGACTGCGATCCAATATTTGCCAATTAATGAGAACGGCTTACCAGTACAAACTACGTCCAACAAAACAGCAAGTCATTGAGCTAGACAGATGGCTATCCATGCGGTCTGCCCAATACAATTACCTGTTGGCTGATAGATTTAATTGGTACGAACAAAATCGCTCTCCTGTTAACGCCTGCAATCTCGTCTGTTACCTACCTGAACTGCGAGACAATCCCGATTATTGCTCGCAAAAGAAAACGTTACCTCAACTCAAGAAAACAAATCCTTGGTATAGCGAAATATATTCGCAAGTCCTTCAGGATGTAGTTAAGCGAGTTAAGACAACATTTGACCGTTTCCTAAAAGGTGATAGCAGCGGAAAACGCAGCGGAAAACCTCGATTCAAAGCTCGCAGCCGCTATCGCACCTTTACTTATCCGCAAATGAAAGAGGGATGCTTACAGGGCAACTTGATTAACTTGCCGATGTTTGGGAAAGTTAAAGTTGTCTTGCACCGTCCTATCCCTGACGGGTTCAAAATCAAAACCGCATCTGTCACCAAGAAAGCTGATGGTTATTACCTTACGCTCTCCCTAGAAGACAAGACAGTTCCAGAGATAAAGCCAGACTTTAATCCTCGCTCGATAACAGGTATTGACGTGGGATTGAAGGAGTTTTTGACAACATCTGAAGGCGAAACAGTCGCCCCGCCCCAATATTACCGTAAAGAACAAAAATGCTTGCGAACTATTCAAAAGCGAGTGTCACGTCGCAAAAAGGGGAGCAATAGCAGGCTTAAAGCTATTAAGCAACTGGGCAGACAACACAAGAAGGTGGCAGATAAAAGAAAAGATTTCCACTTCAAGACAGCTAATTGGCTGCTGTCAAAATATGACGTAATCGCACACGAGGATTTAAACATCAAAGGTCTAGCTCGTACAAGGTTGGCTAAATCTGTGTTGGACGCTGGGTGGTCAAGTTTTCTGTCGATACTGACAAACAAAGCCGAAAACGCGGGTTTGTTGGTTGTCCCAGTAAGTGCCCATAATACTTCACAAGATTGTTCTAATTGCGGCGAGAAAGTACCAAAAAAGCTGCATATTCGTTGGCATGACTGTCCTCACTGTGGGTGCAGTCTAGACCGTGACCATAATGCCGCAATAGTAATCAAAAATAGAGCGGTGGGGCAACCCGTTCTTAAAGCTCAGTTAATGTCCTATGCAATAGCAGGAGTCACCCAGATGCCTACACCAATGGTGACAGCTTGTGTTGGTGTAGGAGTTGTCACTGCAGACTTAAGTCAGATGTAGAGCAGTTTGACGGTTAAAATCAACAGGGTGCAGCAATTCCCAAGTTTGGTGGCGATCGGCTTAAATAATCTGCTAAACAAGAGTTAGCCTCAAGGCTAACTTCCAGCAGGATCGAACTAAAATTTCTGTTATTAGTAAAAATTATCTAAAACCCTATGGGAGCAAGGAGCAGTAACCCTCTCGAAGCAGCCGGCCCGACTCGTGAGCCGATCAAAATAGGCGTTTTGCATTCCCTGACGGGCACGATGTCCATCAGCGAAATTTCAGTTAAAGATGCGACGCTGTTGGCTGTTGAGGAAATTAATGCGGCGGGAGGGGTGCTGGGGCGCCCCTTGGAAGCGGTTATAGAAGATGGAGCCAGCGATTTGCAAACTTTTGCTCAAAAAGCTAAGCAATTGCTCCTAGAAGCGCAGGTGGCGGTGGTATTTGGCTGTTGGACTTCGGCGAGCCGCAAGGCTGTACAGCCGGCTTTCGAGCACGGCAGCGGGTTGCTGTTCTATCCGGTGCAGTATGAAGGGCTAGAACAGTGTCCGAATATTTTCTACACTGGTGCTGCCCCGAACCAACAGATTGTGCCTGGGGTGAATTACTTGCTGGCACAGGGGAAGCGGAAAATTTTCCTGTTGGGTTCGGATTATATCTTTCCCCGCACGGCAAATCTGATTGTGAAAGCTCAACTGGCGGCACTGGGGGGAGAGTTGGCGGGGGAAGTTTATCTGCCGCTGGGTTCGAGGGATGTGGGCGAGGCGATCGCACATATCTTAGCAGTGAAACCAGATGCGATTCTCAACACTCTCAACGGCGATAGCAATGTGGCTTTTTTCCAAAAGTTGCGGGAAGCTGGCGTGAAACCAGAGGATTTGTCGGTGATGTCGGTCAGCGTAGCAGAAGAGGAAGTGCGGGCGATCGGGCCGTCCAATATTGCTGGACATTTGGTGGTTTGGAACTATTTTCAAACGGTGGATACACCGGAAAATCGTAAATTTGTCAAGGCTTATAAAGCTCGATACGGGGAAAATCGAGTCACGGATGACCCGATCGAAGCTGCTTATTTGGGCGTTTACCTGTGGAAGCAAGCAGTAGAAAAAGCTGGTTCGACAAATGTGGTTAAAGTCAGGGCGGCAGCTAAAAATATTGAGTTTGCAGCGCCTTCGGGCAAGGTAAAAATAGATGCCCAAACTCAGCATATCTGGAAAACAGTGCGGATTGGTAAGGTGAGGGTGGACGGTCAAATTGAGGAGATTTGGAATTCCGGCGCACCGGTTCCGCCAGATCCTTTTCTCAAGGGCTATCCTTGGGCGGCGGCACTTGCTACGAGGGGGATTTCTCTGGGAACTCGGGCGTCTTTGATCGGGCTGTTTGTCATCTTGGTACTGATAACTTGGATGGCGGTGGGAGTCGGGTGGATGGGTTCTGTGGATATGAAGAACTATTTGCTGACAATAGAGGCTGCCTCAAATCCGGCGGCGGCGGTTTCTGAGGCCGCAATGGCGGTGCTGGTGCAGCAAACTCTCTTTGTGGCGAGCCGCACTCAGCACTGGCTGCTGGCAGCTTTGGTTTTGAGTTTGATCGCGGGGATAGTGGGTTTTGTGTCTGTGTCGGCAATTATTCGGAATCTCGGCTTGCTGCGGCAAACTGCCGAACAGATGGCAAGCGGTGATTTGACGGCTCGATCGCCTGTGGTTTCTAATGACGCGATCGGGGTGCTATCTTCTACTCTCAATACAATGGCTCAGCAAATTAGCAGTTTGCTCAACGGTTTGGAGGTGCGGCAGCGGCAGCTAGAGGAACGATCGGAGGAATTGGAAGTCGCTAAGAATGCTGCCGAAGCTGCCAACCGGGCGAAAAGCACTTTTTTGGCAAATATGACTCACGAGTTGCGGACGCCCTTGAATGCGATTATCGGCTACAGCGAGCTGCTACAAGAAGAGGCTCTGGAACTTGGCGAAGAAGAGTTTGTGATGGATTTGGCAAGCATTAATATGGCAGGCAAGCAGTTGCTCAACATTATTAGTGACATCCTGGATATTTCTAAAATTGAAGCAGGAAAGATGACTCTTTTCTTGGAGACTTTTGAGGTGTGGGATTTGATCGAGCAGGTTGTCACTACTGTTCAACCGACGCTAGGGAAAAATGGCAATACTTTGATCGTCAATTGCGATCGCAATATTGGCACGATCTACTCCGATTCGTCGAAGCTGCGGCAAGCGCTGTTAAATTTGGTGAGCAATGCTGCTAAGTTTACCGATCGAGGCAAAATTACGATTAATGTTTGGAAGGAAGAAGGGGAGGTTTTGCCGATCGACAATTCCGAAGAAATCTCGGCAGATCCTTCTCGGTGTCAACAGCCGTCGATCGTGTTTCAAGTAACCGATACCGGCATCGGCATGACTGAGGATCAGGTGTCGAGGCTGTTCGGAGCTTTCGCTCAAGCGGACGATTCTACTACCCGCAGGTATGGCGGCACCGGTTTGGGGCTGACAATTAGCCGGAAGTTTTGCCAGATGATGGGCGGAGACATTACGGTTGAGAGCGAGTTTGATTGCGGTTCTAGTTTTACGATCCGGTTGCCGATTGCGGTTACAAGCCCGAAAGAAGCGCGGGACGATCCAGAAATCGAACCAATGCAGCCGAAGCCTGCCGACGATTTAGAACCGAGTGCAGTGGCGACTGAGGCGAAGCAAAAAGCAGTGCGATCGCAACCGCTGGATCTGCCAGATGCTGCTACTGTGCTGGTGATTGACGACGATCCAGACGCGCGGGATTTGATGACTCGCTGCTTGTCGAAACAGGGATTTCGGGTGCGATCGTCGGCTAGCGGTCAAGGGGGGCTTCTGTTGGCTAAGGAGTTGCTGCCCGACGCGATTATTCTGGACGTGATGATGCCGAGTATGGACGGCTGGGCGGTGCTGTCGGCATTGAAAGCCGATCGGGATTTGGTTGATATTCCGGTAATTATGATAACTTTTTTGGACGACCAAAATCAGGGTTTGGAATTGGGAGCGGCGGAGTATTTGAGGAAGCCTGTGGATTACAAGCGCTTTGCTGCTTTATTGAGTAAATATCAGAGTCTGGGGAAGTAGTTAGTTGACTGTTGGCTGTTGACTGTTGACTGTAATTATTACAGTTCTGGACGCCACAAATTGTTAGATCGGCTATTGATAAGGGTAAGGTGCGTCGCCCGGAAAAATCGGCAAGTTTCATTTCTCATCTGAGGGCGACGCACCCTACAGATTAGCATTTCACTTCAAGAGAAAACCGCTATACATCCCTCTCAATTACCAATTACCAGACGTACCTCATTAAACCCAGAAGTGCTATGGTTATTGCTTATTAGTAGCAGGTAACAAATAAGAAATAACAACAGTCAACAGTCAACTGACAACGGTCAACTGACAACAGTCAACTAACAACTAACAACTGACTAATTAATCTAAGAAGCCCATTAATGTCGAGCTATCGTCAATTTCGTTTGAGGCAATGGGGCGGTTTCCTCCCATTGTGGAGTAAACTTCATCAATGTGAAGAGTGCTGATGGCAATAGGGCGAGCACCGGACATACTGAACATTTCACTGACTTGCATGGCGCTGGATCCGATCGGGCGATTGCCGAGTGTAGCAACCACTTCAAAGTCGCTGGATTCGACTGGGCGATTGCCTACAATGCCGTAGGTTTCGCTGAGGTGCAGGGTGCTAATGCCGATCGGGCGGTTCCCCGATATCGAGACGGTCTCGCTGATGGTAAAATCGTCAGGGCCGACGGGGCGGTTGTCATGCATGAGTTGAGGCCGATAAAGTTGAATTCCTGTTGCTTTGGCATCCGTGGGTTCTGTCGCTTGGCTTTTGGAACTGCCTTTGCCGCGGCGGGCGATCGCATTGCCTTTATTTTTGGGGGTGAGACTCATAATTATTTTCCTCGCTTACTGCTGTTGATTGCTGGGTTCGGACAACTGCTTTTGTGGGCTTTCTGCTTTCTATTTGGGCCGATGATTAAAATAATATTACAAAGTCTAACTATTTTTTTAACGAAATTGCAGAATCTCTGCATTTTTGTTAAGATTTATGGGTAATAGCTACATTTTCCTATGGTAACTGCGGCAGCATCTTTTCAATTGCAAGCGCCCTTCCAGCCCACAGGCGACCAACCGCTAGCGATCGCCCAACTCGTCAAAGGCATCGAAGCTGGCGATCGATTTCAAACCTTACTCGGCGCCACAGGTACGGGCAAAACCTTCTCCATTGCCTCGGTGATTGAAAAAGTCGGCAGACCCACCTTAGTCCTAGCACACAACAAAACCCTGGCAGCTCAACTGTGCAACGAACTGCGAAATTTTTTCCCGAACAATGCAGTCGAATACTTTGTCAGTTATTACGACTACTACCAACCTGAAGCATACATCGCTGTCACGGATACTTTCATTGAGAAGACGGCAGCAATTAACGACGAGATCGATATGTTGCGGCACTCAGCTACGCGATCGCTCTTTGAACGCCGCGACGTAATTGTAGTTGCTTCAATTAGCTGCATCTACGGTTTGGGAATGCCCGCAGAATACCTGAAAGCTGCTATTCCTTTGCGAGTAGGAATGGAAGTCAACCAGCGGCAAGTTTTGCGAGATTTAGTCAACGTCCAATACAGCCGCAACGACATAGATTTAGGCAGAGGCAAATTTCGCGTCAAAGGCGATGTTTTGGAAATAGGCCCCGCTTACGAAGATAGAATTATTCGCGTCGAATTCTTCGGCGACGAAATTGATGCCATTCGCTACGTTGACCCGGTAACAGGTAAAATCCTGCAAAGTTCAACGGCTTTAAATATCTATCCAGCGCGCCACTTTGTCACGGCAGAAGATAAATTAGAGGCTGCTTGCCAAGGAATAGAACTCGAATTAGAAGACCGACTGGCAGAATTTGAAAAAGAGGGTAAACTCTTAGAAGCTCAGCGGTTGGAACAGCGCACGCGCTACGATTTGGAAATGCTGCGCGAGGTAGGATACTGCAACGGAGTCGAGAATTATTCGCGGCATTTAGCAGGGAGAAATGCGGGGGAACCGCCAGAATGTTTGATTGATTATTTCCCGAAAGATTGGATGTTGGTAATAGATGAATCTCACGTCACAGTGCCGCAAATTCGGGGGATGTACAACGGCGACCAAGCGCGCAAAAAAGTATTGATCGAACACGGTTTCCGCTTGCCCAGCGCGGCTGATAACCGCCCTTTAAAAGCTGAGGAATTCTGGGCAAAAGAGAATCAGTGCATCTTTGTTTCTGCTACGCCTGGGGATTGGGAAATGGAAATATCTGAAGGCAGAGTTGCAGAGCAAGTAATTCGGCCTACCGGAGTAATAGATCCGACAATTTTCGTGCGCCCGACGGAAGGACAAATTGATGATTTGTTGGGAGAAATCAAGGAGAGAGTAAGTCGGGACGAGCGAGTTTTGGTGACGACTTTAACCAAGCGGATGGCGGAAGATTTAACCGAATATTTGCAGGAAAGGGGAATTAGAGTGCGGTATTTGCACTCGGAAATTCAGTCGATTCAACGCATCGAAATTATCCAAGATTTGCAGGATGGTAAGTTTGATGTATTGATTGGTGTTAACTTGCTGCGGGAAGGTTTGGATTTGCCGGAAGTTTCGCTGGTGGTAATTTTGGATGCCGATAAAGAGGGGTTTTTGCGCTCGGGACGTTCGTTGATTCAAACGATTGGAAGGGCGGCGCGGCACGTTCAGGGACAGGCTATTTTGTACGCGGATAATTTGACGGATAGTATGGTTAAGGCGATCGATGAAACGGATCGACGCCGGGGGATTCAGCTAGCGTACAATAAGATGCACGGGATTACGCCGCAGCCGATCGCCAAAAAGCGATCGAGTAATGCGATTTTGGCGTTTTTGGATGTGTCGCGCAAGCTGAATTCTCAGCAGTTGGAGGAGGTTTACGAACAGGTAAACGAGTTATCTTTGGATGAGATTCCTCAGTTAATCGGGCGGTTGGAAGCGCAGATGAAGGCGGCGGCTAAGAAGTTGGAGTTTGAGGAGGCGGGTAAATTGCGCGATCGGATTAAGCATTTGCGGGATAAGCTATTGGGACATTAAGGAAGAGTGGGAGGATATGATGTTCGATCGCATTACCTTCGATCCAAAAATTATGGGAGGAAGAGCTTGCATTCGAGGAATGCGAATTACTGTTTCTTTGGTAGTGAGTTTAGTAGCAAATGGGATGAGTGTAGAGGAAATTTTGGCAGCTTATCCTTATTTGGAAGCTGAGGATATTAAAGCTAGTCTCCAGTATGCGGCATTTTTGACGAACGAGCAAATTCGTCCATTTAGCGGGACTCCAGCATGAAATTTTTGGCAGACATGGGTGTGTCTCCTGTAACGGTGCTTGCACTGCGCCAGCAGGGATATAATGCTGTACACTTAAATGAGCAAGGATTGGAGCGTTTGCCCGATTCTGAGATCCTGGAAAAAGCACGCCAAGAGCAACGAATTGTTTTAACTTTTGACCTGGATTTTGGCGAGCTTTTGGCTATCAGTTCTCAATCTCTTCCAAGTGTGATTATTTTTAGACTGCAAACCACTATTCCAGTGTTTGTTAGTGCTAGATTGCTGGCTGTTTTGTCAGAGTGCGGTGAAGATTTGGAAACAGGTGCGATTGTGACAGTGGAAGATAATCGTTATCGAGTACGGCGACTTCCTATTTAGAGTAGGAAAGTGCGATCGTATTCAGCATTTGTGCAATAAACGGTTGGGAGACAGCAATGAGCAAGTTTCAATTATTCGATGCAGTTAATTTAACCGAAGCAGTCGCCCTCGCTGATGGCGAGATTGCACCGCCACAAACAGCCGGGGCAATTGTTGAGGTTTTCAAGAATGGTGAAGCTTATTTAGTAGAATTATTTGGGGGATGGGTGAAAGCAGAAGTTGGCGGGGATTTTGTTCCTGCAACTCAGGATGAACCGGGCGCATTTATAGAAACGATTGGTGTTGAAACAGTTTATCCGCATCAGTTGCAATTATAAGACTTACGCATGAGGTTCAGAAACCGGGTTTTTTACGAAAATACTTCGTTGCGGTGCGAAGATTCGCTAAAAACCCGGTTTCTTTGGGCTGAAGTCTGCGACTTTGCCGAGTTTTTAGAGGAAAAACAGCAAAAAGTACGCGCGTGCGAAGCTATCCCGTAGGGAATCGTATTAAGCATCTGCGCGATAAACGGTTAGGTAATGAAGGGATAATTTAAAAGCTGAACATTAGCTTGAGTCCATTTGCGATCGGCTGATACTCTTCTGCGGTTAAATCTCCTCGGTAGCCCAAAACACGCTTTATGTCCACAGCGCGTATTTGATCCAGCAACACTGTAGAGTCATAGCGTATGTTTCCCATTCCAGCCTGAAGCTGCGGATATAGCGTTGAGTTTCGTGCCGCCCAATCTCCTTGTTGTGTCGTCAAGGGAACGACTATTACCAACGAAAACCGCGTTATTCCTGTGACATTTGGCAAAGCTACAATTACCGCAGGTCGAGTGTTTTCCTGTTCGCGACCGGGGGGAATTTGAGCGGGGAAGTTAACTAGCACCACGGCCCTCACCTGCAAAAAATTAGGTAGCTGACTCACAAATTTTCTCTACCTTTTTATTGCCAATGTCGATCGGATTTGTTTCTTGAATTCGCCATTTAGCATAGGCGATAACTTCTTTAAAGTCTGCTTCTTCAAGTTCTGGATAAGTTTGGCGTATTTCTGCTGTCGAATAGTGAGACGCCATCATTGAGATGATAGTTTCAACAGTTATGGGTAAGTTGCGAATGCAAGGTTTTCCCGCCATGAATTCTGAATCGCAGGTAATTCTAGTAAATGGCTGGATATCTTCTTTACTATTCGTTGCACTTTCATTGTCCAGAATTACTATTCCAACTCCCGGAATAAAACGCACAGGCTTTGTGCCTTCGAGGGGGTCTACATCTCCCCAATCATAGGGGGGAATTTCATTATCGACGAGGTAAAGTTGACGCCAAGGCGATTTTGCCAATGCTTCCTCGGAAATGTCAGGAAAAAATATTAGCACTTCTGCGATGCCAACGGGAAAACCATTGAGTTTGCTCAAGCCCTCTATAATGGCGGCTAGGACGGATAAGTCTAGGTGGCTGAGGTTTTCGGCTTTTTCGATCAGTTGGTATACGGTTTCAGGATTGAGTGTTTCGCCCACAGCTTCGACTAAGTTTTCGGGGGTGAAACCTCGACATTTCAAGTATTCGGCTAGTTGTAAGCGAATTGTACTCATGGGTTTAGTTGAGAAAGATTTTAGGGTCAAGTGCGATCACCTTTTACCATTTTCCTATTTTCAGGGATGAATGGAAAGGGCGATCGTACTTTCTATGAGATTCCTAGTCTATCCGTAACATATTCGCGATCGTGACAATCTGCGTTTGATGAACCATCGTTATCCCAGTGATTTGGCTGCCAATCACGTTCGCGCCTCAAGTCATCTATTTCTTGTTGCTGTTCAAGGACTTTTTGCTCAAAGGATTGGATAGTTTTATCCTTAGCTTTGATAGTTTTATCCTTTGCTTCGTTTTCCTCAAGCAGACTGCGGTTCCACTCCGCCAAAGCGCGGTTCGACTTCGCCAAAGCGCGGTTCGACTCCGCCAAAACAGAGAGGGTTTTCTTAGTCCGCTGAAGGTTGGTGTACAACGACTCGCATTGTGGAGTATAATTAGGGGACATATATTTCAAAAGTTACGTTGACTTGTGGTGGTCTGAAGTTGAGATGTCAAACCACAGTGAGTTCGCTAGCTAAAGCAAGGCCTCTGTCTGAATCGTTACTTCAGGCGGGCCTTTTCCGTATCAGATATGATTTGCTATTGCAAAAACTACAAGACATTAAAGCGTTGTCTTTCTTACACTTGGGAATGTGAGGAAGTTTTGTTTGAGCTTGTATTTTAAGAATATATGATGTGGGGTTAGTTGTCAAGCGAGCAATAAGACCGTTTGTTTTCTTTATTACGGAGATTTAAACATCCGATTGCCGACATTCGATGCCGCTTTAATCTAATACGCTGGAATAACCGCATATACGGGGCTATGGGTAAAGTGGATGCCAACTCAACCTCAATTTGCCGACATCCGATGCCGCTTTAATCTAATACGCTTGAATAGCGCAGTCTACCGCGCTATGGGTAAAATGGAGGCCAAATCCACCTCAATATCTATTAAGAATTGAGCGCCGATTGAATCGCTCGCGGGCAGACATGGTAATGGGTTTCAGGAATATATAAAAAAGGTCGATCGCCCAAAACACCACCAAAACCAACTACTTACTCAATACCGCAGCATCCGTACTGCTAGCAAAAGCCGGACTAATAAATTCCTCCTTCTCTTCCAACGTGATGTAACCCTTATCTACAGCTAGCTGCATCACTTCCTGAAGAAAACCTCTGAGCACATCTAATACGTGAGTGCGATCGAACTCAAAATGCTTTTCCCAGCCCGAAGTTCCAAACTTGCTCAAAGTACAGCTAATGCGATCGTCCGTAGGTAGCAACGTAATAATAAACCAACTCTCAGAAAAAGTTATTACTATTTTTTGACCTTGTGATAGCTTAGCAATTTCTTTGGGAAAGTTACTTTCAATCATCATACAAATATCGGGATCTAAAAATACCTCTTTTTGAGCGTCACCTATTTCTATAAAAACTTTATGGTTGTGTTCAAAGCAGAAACATCGCCATCCCATTTCAAAATCAGAAAGCTCCCCTAATGGATCTTCTGGAGGATCTGCCCAGTCTTCTAAGAAACGTTCTGCTAGTTGAAAATTAAATTTATGACTGCTATTCATGGCTGCTACTCCTATTTAATTGTCGCAGACTGACACCCTCAGCTATAGGATAACCACTATTGAGAGTTCCATCAAAATCCCTTTGAATAAAAGCGCGAGTGACGTTTTGAGTTATCCTTAGATCGGGATGGTAAACTCTACCTATAGGACGATGAAAATCAATAATGTATTCTCCTCGATATTTGGGTACTAATTGCTCGGCTACGATCCAATCCTCCGCATTTAGCCATTGTCCTTGGTCATCGTTAGTGCTTGCTGCTCTTCCGATCAATCTGTTGGCTTTCAGTTTAGGCCCATGATGGCGAGCAATATGATCGTAGGCTTTCATTGATTTAGAATTGTTCCACTGCGGTTCGGTTCCGCTACCTGTCCATTCACAACCGCTCCCAACTTCTCTGCTTGAATCTATTATAAACTGTTCGACAATTTCTGCCACTTCTCTATTTTATTGATTTGGACAACATACATGATATTAGAAAAGTGGTAAGTTGGGCGAAGTGAAACGTAGGGTTCGTTACCTCAACCCAACCTACTAATAAACTTAGGGTGTCGGATTCGGATACTTAGCGTGCACCGCATTGATTTCCGCTATGATATCCTTATCCAAATTTACCTCCAAACTACCGATATTTTCCTCCAACTGTTCGAGGCTGGTTGCACCGATAATAGTGCTAGTTACAAAAGGGCGCGATCGCACATAAGCCAAAGCCATCTGCGCCGGACTTATCCCATGTTTACCCGCAATCTCAACATACGCTTTCACCGCATCATTCAGATTAGTTTTATCGTAACGCTGACCGAATCCAGCGAATAAAGCCAACCTAGAATTTTCCGGAATTCCATTCAAGTATTTACCCGTTAACAAGCCAAATCCCAAAGGACTATAAGCCATCAATCCCACATTCTTAAAACGGCAAGTTTCTGCTAAATTTAGGTGAAAAGTCCGATTGCTCAAACTGAAAGCATTCTGAATCGAAACAACTTTCGGCAACCCGTGTTTTTCCGCCAACGTGCAAAACTCGCAAACTCCCCAAGGCGTCTCGTTACTCAAACCCAAATAGCGGATTTTCCCAGCTTTAATTAAGCCAGCAAATACCTCTAACTGTTCCAAAATCGGTACAGTTTCGTGCTCTTGGGCGATGTCGTAATCCGGCGCACCAAATAGCGGGACGTAGCGATCGGGCCAGTGGATCTGATAGAGGTCGATGTAGTCAGTTTGCAAGCGCTTCAGGCTGTCATTCAGGGCTTTTTGGACATTTGGGCGATCGATCTGATTTTTCCCTTCCCGAATCCACTTTAATCGAGTGCTTCTGCCCGCCACTTTAGTCGCTATAATGACCTTATCCCGCTGCTGTTTCGCCAACCACTCGCCGATATATTCCTCTGTTTTCCCCTGAGTTTCCGCCTTTCCAGGGACAGGATACATTTCGGCCGTATCGATAAAGTTGATTCCTCTATCGATCGCCAAATCGAGCTGTTAGGCCGCTTCTGCAACCGTGTTCTGCTGGCCGTAAGTCATCGTACCAAAACAGATTTCAGATACTGATAAATCGCTGTCGCCGAGTTTTTTGTATTCCATGATTTCGCTTGCTGGAAAATTATCTGATTCTATATTACAGAAAAACCTAGATTTAATTGACAACTCCAGAAAAGTGCGCGAGGCTTTCTCCTCTCTTCCTCTTTTCCTCTGCGCTCTCTGCGCCCTCTGCGGTAAAAAAGAAATTAAAAGATATCCGCACCTAAATGTTAATATAAATAATTCGTATCCCTCTGATGTATGAGTAACCGCCAGCCCAAAGTTCCCTTTGTAAATCTCTCCCTGCAACACCAACCAATCCAATCCCAAATAGCAGAAGCTATGGGAAAAATAATCCAGGAAGGAGACTTTATTTTAGGCCAAGCACTCACCGAATTTGAAACAGCATTTGCAGCAGCTTCTGGAGTAAAATACGGCGTAGGAGTGGCTTGCGGAACAGATGCGATCGCTCTGGGACTCCAAGCTTGCGGCATTAATCCGGGCGACGAAATTATCATACCCGCTAACACTTTTATCGCCACCGCGATCGCCGTCCTCGAAGCCAAAGCTATACCTATTCTTGTAGATTGTGACCCGGAAACCGCCCTGATTGACCTCACAGCAGCCGAAACAGCAGTTACCTCGAAAACTAAAGCAGTTATCCCCGTACACCTCTACGGTCAAATGGTATCGCCAGGGCAGCTTTTAGATTTTGCGAAGCGCCACGATTTAATCATATTTGAAGATGCCGCCCAAGCGCATCTAGCTTCCAGAGAAGGATACCGCGCCGGTGCCATTGGGAAAGCAGCAGCATTCAGCTTTTATCCCAGCAAAAACCTCGGTTCTTTTGGCGACGGCGGGATGTTAATTACTAACGATGCAGAGCTCGCAGACAAAATGCGAACTCTCCGCAATTACGGAGCACCCAGCAAATATTTGCACACAGAAATTGGTAGCAACAGCCGCCTTGACAATTTGCAAGCCGCCGTGCTCAATGTTAAATTGCCTTACTTAGAAAAATGGAATCGCGATCGCACCGACGCTGCTCAACACTACAATACTCTATTAGCACCATTGAAACACAAAGGCATTGTACCGATCGCCAACCACAGCAGCAGCGGTCACATTTATCACCTCTATGTTATCCAAATTACTGAGAAAAGCTCGATCGACCGCAACACCCTTCAGGACAAACTCGCTCAACACGGCATTCAAACAGGTATACACTATCCCATACCTTGTCACCTGCAACCCGCCTACCAAAACTTAGGCAATCCGGGCGACTTCCCCCATGCAGAAACCCTGTGCCAACAAATTTTATCATTGCCAATGTATCCCGGATTGAGCAATACTCAGATCGAGCAAGTTGTTCGGGCGATCGTACTATCATTGAATTGCTAATTGTTCATCAAACTAATGCTGCAGGTGCTTCAAGCAGTAGGGTGCGGTTCTCAAAGCGTTTTTGTGGCGAATTAACAAATCTTTAACTGACAGTTCAAAACCCCAAAGCGTTGCGAATCCAGCGCGGCAATCTTAAAACTTCTCAAACCATGCACATCCAGCGCAAAATTCGCATTGTTTTCAAGCGATACCTCCTGGGGGAAAGTATCACGGTGCTCCTAGTGCTGCTGTACGCCCCCCTGCTAGTACATTGGTACGACGGCTGGTTGAACAAAAGCATCAGCCTCGAACACGAATATTTCAGCCACGGACTAATTGGTTTGCCCTACGCAGCTTATATTGCTTGGACGAACCGAAAGTGCTGGCGCAGCTTACCCAACTCACCGCATCCTTTGGGAGGCTTTTTGCTGGTACTAGCCACGCTTTTTTATCTGAGTCGCTTGAGCGATTTAGTAAATTTATCCCTGCCCGTAATGCTGGCCAGCATTTGCTTATCTTTAAAAGGAATTCCCGGCTTGCAATTGCAGGCGATGCCGCTTTTATTCGTATTTCTGGCCTCGCCCAACCACATTCCTTACCTCATAGAACCCTACGCCTTGCCGTTGCAGCAATTCATTGCTGAAGCATCAGGCTGGATATTAATTAAGGTTGGTATCAACGTCAGAGTGGAAGAAATTTATCTGTACGTGAACGAGCGCATTGTAGAAGTTGCTCCGCACTGTGCAGGCTTAAAAATGCTGTTTACCAGTCTTTACGTCAGCTTAATTCTGCTGGATTGGACGGGAGTTTGGAACTCTCGCAAAAAAAGCCTTTTGTTTTTAGTGATTACATCCATTATTAGCATCAGTTCCAACATTTTTCGCAATACTTTGCTAACTTACTTTCACGGAACCGACAGAGAGGCGCTTTTTACTTGGCTACACGCCGGATGGGGCGGAGATTTGTATTCTGCTTGTATACTAGGGTTATTGGTACTTGTCCTCAACGGGATGGAAAAGTATTTCCCAAGTCAGTCTGGCAATTAATGAAACAGATGATTTCAGCACAGAAACTACTGCGGCGGTATCAATTATCTAAAATTATGGTACTGGTGTTTTTGCTGGTATTAGTTGGGGCAGTAGCAATTCCCGGCTACGCGACGGGAAGGTGGCCTTGGACGAACCCGCCAACCCTTGCCAACCTCAAGCAATTAAGAAGTGTGCGCCAAAACGGGATAAAAATTCCTGGGTGGCAGGTTATAGCCGTTCAGAATAACGTCCAAATTGGCGCTCACAGATGGTTAGTTCAAGAAATTAAAAATGATCGAACAATTGCCCTTTTATTGCTGTTGCCTCAAAATTACGCCAAAAACCAGCCCCAAGTGGAATGGCTAGATATCGATGGATTTCACCGGTGGCAAACCGATTCTCATCGCACTTTGAGGTTTACAGTTAAATTAGCACCAATACCCGGCCAGCCACCGCCTACTGTCGAGGCGAGGTTTTTCCGAAGCTGGACTCCCCAACAAACTTTTGCTGTCGTGCAGTGGTACGCTTGGCCTAATGGGGGTTCTCCAACAACCAGTCGCTGGTTTTGGGAAGACAGCATTGCTAGACTGTCTAACCGCCGCGCCTCTTGGGTTGCTGTCAGTATCATCCTTCCCATTCAACCGCAGGGCGACATTAAGATAGCTCAACCATTGCTGGAATCTCTTGCCGAAAGTGTCCAGGCTAAATTAATTACAGAAACTTTTCGGTTTCAGTAAGCAGGTAGGTGTAAATAAATCAGCCTAGGGCGTGGGCGAGTTTTGCCAAAATCAACTGCTTCCTAGTAAATATCTGGGTTCAACCCGCCCTGAAAAGATATTATTGTTTTTTCGCGCTACTCTATTTAGATGAAACTTACAAGTCAGGTCATTATTCAAAATATTACTTTTTTAAATACTCTGAAAATGCGGGAAAAATCCACTATTAAAAATCGCCTCGCTTTTTCCTTGGCAGGTCTGTATTCAACTGCTTGGACTCTATCTTTTGCTGCTGTATTATGGGGTTTTAATAGCAAAAATTTTTCGCAAACGGCTTTAGCTCAATCTGTTGTTCCAAGAGACGAGCGACTCGTGGCGCCACCGCCATTGCGTGTACCGCCACCGCCGCCTGCCAATTTCAACCGGGATATTAACCCAGCTTTTCGGAATCGGCCCTACCGCCTGGGCCCGGGAGACCAGATTTCTGTTCAAGTTCAGCGCTTCCCAGAGCTAGGTTTTACGGGTGCAATCAGCCCTGAAGGGGTAATTGTACTGCCGCTAATCGGAACAGTAAATGTGCGTGGTCTTACCGTCGAAGAATCACAGCAGCGCCTCCGGGAGCGCTTTGGCCAATTTATCAAAAATCCTCAAGTCTCGGCTGCTTTGCTGGTTCAGCGCCCGGTAGTGGTGACGGTGACGGGGGAAGTGGCCAGACCGGGTTTTTATCCACTGCAAACCCCCCAGCTTCCTGCGGCTCTGGCGGCTGCTGCTGGGACTAATCCTACGGCCCAACTGCGAGGGGTGCGGGTGCGGCGGACTCTGCCGTCCGGTGATGTCGCGGAGCAAGTTGTTGATATTTTGACACCGTTGCAAACTGGTATTGCTCCACCGGATTTGCGTTTGGAAGATGGAGATGCGATCGTCGTACCGTATAAACAGGTTACGCCCGATCGCAAATCCGATCAAGATTTAGCATCGAGGTACAGCCTCGCTGCGGCTGCTGTCCCCGTCCAAGTCACTGTCACCGGAGAAGTCAGCAAACCTGGTTTTTACACGCTTCCGGCGGGTTCTGGTCGAATTTCGGCTGCTTTGGTGACTGCGGGGGGAGTCACGGGAAAAGCCGATTTGCGGGAGGTGCGAGTGCGGCGGACGCTAATGGACGGCTCGTCTGTGGAGGAACCAATCGACCTCTACACTCCCCTAGCAAACGGTAAAGATTTGTTCGATTTTCCTTTGGCATCGGGAGATGTGATTGTCATCCCGGAATTGGACGCTAGTACGAAAAACCTAGACTACGATAAAGCTCTGGTTTCGCGGTCTACTCTGATTAAGCCCAGGATCTACGTTCGAGTTTTGAGTTACGCTAGTGGTGGTTTGACCTCGTTCTACGTTGAAAATGGCAGCAGGTTTTTGGATGCTCTCAACAACTTGCCTGTTAATCTTGCTGACTTGCGGAAAATAGCCCTGATTCGGTTCGACGAAAAGCAAGGTAGAACAATCAACCGTTCGATAGATGCTAAAGCTGCTTTGGAGGGCAATGTTTCTCAGAACCCGATGCTCGAAGATAATGATGTGATTGTGATTGGTAGGAATTTGGTAGAGCGCATTGGTTATGTACTCAACACTTTTACTCGACCATTTCGCGATACTTTGGGATTTATTCTGTTCTTTGAGCAGTTGAGAAATGGGGTAACAGATTTGTTCGGCCCGTCACGTAATGATAGGTAGTCATACTATTTTCGATTTTTGATTTTCGATTTTCGATTTGAGATGGGGAATGACTTATGCGATATGGGTTTTAATCACAGACCGAAAGTTCTAAGGTTTTTGGGGGATTTGTAGAATTAGTCCGCAATCATTAGTTATCGTTAACAATCTAAAATCTAAAATCTAAAATCTAAAATCGTCATGACTTTATCCGTTGTTAAACGTTATTTAATTGCTTTCGACCAATACAAGTGGGTGGGACTGGCTACTCTCGCGGTGACTGTGGGCGTGTCGGGAGTAGTAGCCCTGCAGCCAAAGCCTGCGCCAGTTTACGTTGCAATAGGTACGCTGGCCTACGACAGACCGAGCGTGATTTTTTCATCTACTACTACTAAAATTCAACAGGAAGGACAAGAAATAACTAAAGATATGCTGCTGAATAAAATGGTGGTTGAACCAGCAGCAAAAAAACTCATAAAAGCAGAAAAAAAAATCAGCCAAAAAGAAGAGGGAACAGAAATAGAAGTTTTGACGGACAAGCTGGTAAAAGACGTGCAGATCAAGATGCCCAGTAAGAATAATGACCCCAGCGCTTTGATTCAAGTATTGTACAAAAATGGCGATCGCCAAAAAGCAGAAGCGGTAGTAAAGACGCTGATGTACGAAATGGTGGAACACAGCAAAAGTATTAATACTTCTAGACTGCGTGACACGATCGCCCAAATTAACAAGCGTTTGCCGAAAGTAACGCAGGAACTCAGAGACACGGAAGCAAAACTTGAAGCCTACGAAAAACGAGAAGGAACTTCAATTTTAGCAGCTCAGAGCGGTGCTTTGCCGCTAGCGATTACCAGCAGCCAACAGCAGCAGCGGCAACTCCGCGTGCAGTTGGGAGGAATTGAAGCTCAAATTAATAGTTTGCAGGATCGCTTGGGATTGAATGTGGAGCAAGCTTACGTCGCTCAAGCACTCTCTGCCGATCCAATTATTGCCCAACTGCGAGTGCAATTGTTTTCGATCGAATCTCAGCTCAAAATTCTCCGCAGCGACTTGCAGGAGGAACACCCGAAAATTGTAGAATTGCTCAAACAAAAACAAGCTTTTGAGCAGCAGTTGCAGCAGAGGCAATCTGAGGTACTCGGCGGTAACGGGGTGGCGGCCCCGCTCAGAAGTGCTGATCGAATTCGGGTAGACTCTTCTTTAGATCCGGCCAGACAGCAGTTAGCTCAAACTTTGATTGCTTTGCAAACGCAGCGGGATACGGTGCAACAGCAACTCCAAGGAATCGAGAAAACTGAACAGCTATTGCGTCGGGAACACGCGACAATCCCCAACAAGCAGTTAGAACAAGCGCGGTTAGCCCAGCAAGTGGGGTTCAAAAAAGCTCTCTACGACAAGATGCAGTCGGCTTTGGTAGATGCTGAGGCGGCGGTAGTTGAGACAACGGGGAGTTTGAGAATAGCCCAATTGCCCCAAACTGATGACGTTGAGTCAAACAAGAGAGGTTTGCCCGTGATGCTGGCGGTGGGCGGCTTTGTGGGATTCCTGCTGGGCGGGGGCTTGATATTTTTGTTGGGGATGCTCAACGGCAAGTTTTATAGTTGGGAAGAAGTGCGGGCGGCATTGGTGGAAAAAGAAGTGCCGATACTGGGAGTTTTGCCTGAAGTGACGGTGTTTGATTCTTACGGCGATGAAATAATGCCACTCGCCTTGGAGGCAAATTCTCCCTATTTGGAATTTTACGAGCGGTTGCGTACTAATTTGCGCCGGATCGGGAACAAACCGGTGAAGGTGGTGTTGCTGACTTCGGCGGCGCCTTTGGAGGGGAAAAGTTTTAGTGCTTACAATTTGGCAATTGCATCGGCTCGATCGGGTAAACGGACTTTGTTAATTGAAGCAGATTTGCGATCGCCTTCTAACGTTGAATCTTTGAAAATTTCTGCTGATCCTCTGGCGACTGTGGAACCTTTGCACTATTACGGCAATATTAGCGAGTGCGTTCTTTTGGTTCCAGAGGTAGAGAACCTATACGTCGTGCCGAGTCCCGGCTTTTTGCGGCAAGCCTCCGCCGTACTAGAATCAAGCGAAATGCGGAGATTGTTTGAGGATGTTCGCAACCGCTTTGATTTTGTGGTTGTGGATTCTCCGGCTTTGAGCGAGTGCAACGACGCGCTGACGCTGGAACCGTACACGGACGGTATGATTTTGGTGGCGCGGCCTGGTTACACTTTGTCTAGTATGTTGTCTGAGGCTGCAGATCAGTTGCTGGAATCTGAGGATGAGGATTCGCATAAATCTGGGCCGCGGCTGTTGGGAGCTATTATTAACGGTGCTGATATTCCGGTGAAGTTCCGCAATGATATTGATATTGATGAATTGGAGTGGCCTTTGAGTGCGATCGGCGATCGTGCGATCGAAGTGCGATCGAGGCAATTACCGCAGCACTCAAAGCCTAAAAACAAGGCTATTAATAGTAAATTGAGATGATTTATCTGGCTTGATTCTTGTAAAGCAATCCTCAACGAAATATGAATATATTGTAGGCTGCGACATAAGCAGCTTAAGCTGAAAGCACTGTTAACAGCCCGTCGATTTGAGATTTTAGATTGATATCAATTCCGGTGGCATTGGAATGATTAAACCGCAGAGGACACAGAGAACACAGAGTCAGAGAACAGAGAGATGAATCATTTCTATGCTATTAGATTTGAGATTTGAGATTTGAGATTGATATCAATTCTGGTTGCTTTGGCCTGATTAAACCGCAGAGAACACAGAGAACACAGAGTCAGAGAACAGAGAGATGAATAATTTCTATGCTACCGAATTTGAAATTAAAAATTGACTCCACAGATTCATCTGGGAGGGTAAACATTAATCTAAAATTTTTCACTTGTCAACCGTCAACAGTCAACAGTCAACAGTCATTACTTGAAAATGTGTCATCGCACTATTGATTGGATTCCGGGCGTTTCTGGTGTTTGCTCTGGATAAACTGTTCCAAATCGGCGATCGCATCTTCAAAATCCGACAAATTAATTTTCGCAGGTCTAGTCTTCTTCGGCAAACTCGAAGACTGACTCGAAGACTTAGCCGGAAGCGGTGGAGATTTAGGTTGTGCAGCTTGAGTGCTGTTGGACTCTATAGAATCGAACAATTCATCCAGGGACTCAAAAAATGATTGAGCCGAGGCCCGGCGTAAATCTTTCTGGTCGTCGTCATCCGTCATAAGCCACTCCATAGGGTCTAAAATTTGCCAACAAACTCTGTCCGCCCCGGCGCGTGCAGATATTAGACATGAAAACCGACTAAAACAAGCAGGAGGACAGAATTTAACCGGGCG
Organism: Microcoleus sp. T3_B1; assembly: GCF_036700445.1. Taxonomy (NCBI): domain Bacteria; kingdom Bacillati; phylum Cyanobacteriota; class Cyanophyceae; order Oscillatoriales; family Microcoleaceae; genus Microcoleus; species Microcoleus sp. T3_B1. Next base: position 98,225 of record NZ_JAUBOX010000014.1, on the reverse strand, counting down.
ATGGGAATGCCTGTGGCTGAACTTGCTGCCCCATATAAAACCTGCCGCGGGCATTGTCAGCCTTCAAACTATATTTAACTGTACACCCGCCTACTGAGTGATTTGAGACTTTGTGTAGACCCAGCTCAAAATCCTTGACCCTGAAAAAATCTCAGTTAGGGCTCTTTCGTTGTCTAATTAACCCTAGTCTAGTCGAGAATAAGGAAACAGGACTTATGCAACTATTACCGCTGTTCAAGGGTTGCGATGGCAACGCGCCACCCCGAAAGGACCCAGAGACGGTGTTTTTTGCTTGAGTCCTAAGATTTCACAGGCATTAGGAGATTTTAAGGTGACTCAGGGATTTGATTACGATTTAGCAATTATCGGCGCTGGCGTGGGCGGACACGGCGCGGCCATACACGCGGTTAGCTGCGGGCTGAAAGTGGCAATTATCGAAGCAGGGGACATGGGGGGGACTTGCGTCAACCGCGGCTGCATTCCCTCGAAGGCGCTCTTGGCGGCTTCCGGGCGCGTGCGAGATTTGCGGAATGCCCACCACCTGAAGACTTTGGGCATTCAGTTGGGGAGTGTGGATTTCGATCGCGGGGCGATCGCCAATCACGCTAATACTATTGTTAGCAAACTTCGTGGCGACTTGACCAACAGCCTCAAACGTTTGAACGTCGATGTCATCCAAGGTTGGGGCAAAATTGCCAGTGCTCAAAAAATTACCGTGGAAACCGATAAAGGCGAGAAAACTATTACCGCCAAGGATATTATTCTCGCTCCCGGTTCGATTCCCTTCGTCCCCCCTGGGATAGAAATTGACGGCAAAACAGTATTTACCAGCGACGATGCTGTCAGGTTGGAATCGCTACCGAAGTGGATCGCAATTATTGGCAGTGGCTATATCGGTTTGGAGTTTTCGGATATTTACACGGCCCTGGGCTGCGAAATTACGATGATTGAGGCTCTAGACCAATTGATGCCGACTTTTGACCCGGATATTGCTAAGTTAGCAGAACGAGTGTTAATTGCACCCCGCGATATTGAAACAAAAGTAGGTGTTTTGGCGAAGAAGATTACTCCTGGTTCGCCGGTGATTATTGAATTAGCTGATTTCAAAACTAAGGAAGTTGTCGAAGTTTTGGAAGTAGATGCTTGTTTGGTAGCAACTGGCCGAGTTCCGGTAAGCAAGAATTTGGGGTTAGAAACTGTTGGCGTGGAAACGATGCGCGGTTATATCCCAGTTAACGATAAGATGCAGGTTTTGGCGGCGGGAGAACCGGTGCAAAATTTGTGGGCGATCGGCGATGTTAATGGCAAGATGATGTTAGCGCATTCTGCGTCGGCTCAGGGAATTGCTGCGGTGGAAAATATTTGCGGCCGTGCCCGCGAAGTTGACTATTTGAGTATCCCGGCGGCGGCGTTTACTCACCCGGAAATTAGCTATGTGGGGATGACTGAACCTGCGGCGAAGGAGTTAGGAAAAACAGAAGGGTTTGAGGTCGGTTCTGTCAAGAGTTATTTTAAGGGAAATTCTAAGGCTATTGCGGAGGGTGAAACCGACGGTATGGCTAAGGTGATTTACCGGAAAGATACTGGGGAGTTGTTGGGAGTTCACATTTTCGGTTTGCACGCTGCGGATTTGATTCAGGAGGCGGCAAATGCGATCGCCCAGCGCGATTCTGTGAACACTTTAGCATTCCGAGTGCACACTCACCCGACGCTTTCGGAAGTGTTGGATGAGGCTTTTAAACGGGCGGCTGGAGCGGGTAGTCATTAATTTGTAGGGGCTGTGTCTCGATTAGTGTCAACTTAAGTCTAAACCCTTGAGAAAACTCGTTCGCATTCCAGTCTAGATCCCCCTAAATCCCCCTTAAGAAGGGGGACTTTGAAATCCATTTCACCCCTTTTTAAAAGGGGCTTGAATGCTCTTGTCCCCCCCTTGTTAAGGGGGGCTAGGGGGGATCGAAAGCCTATCGGAGCAACAAAGGACTGGTACTATGTTTGACCTGTTTGTTGACACCAATGTGCGATCGTGGCCGCCCGTTTTTGAGAATTGTGTTTAAATGGAACTGAATCAACGCAAAGAATTATTTAGCAAGGCTTATGTCCGTGCTGTGGCGGCAGTCGCCGGCTGTTCTGTAGATCAACCTGAAAATGATTATGATAGCGTGGATCTCTGTATCAAGGCGATCGGCAGCGATCCAATGCAACCGCACCGCCTGGAATTGCAGTTAAAATGTACTTCAAGAGATGTACTCGATGCTCAATCTGTGCGATATCCGCTCAATGTCAAAAATTACAACGACTTGAGAGTCACTGCCTTTATTCCCCGGCTGCTGGTTGTCGTTTTAGTACCGGAAAATATAGGGGAATGGATACAACAGTCAGAACAGGAAATGTTGCTTAGACATTGTGCCTATTGGGTATCGCTGCGGGGAATGCCTGAAACTAGAAATACAAATCGCATTACTGTTGAATTGCCCCGCCGGAATCACTTTACTCCACAGGCTCTTGAGTCAATTATGCAGCGTATTAGCAAAGGAGGTTTCCCATGAAAGTAACTGTACGGGATTTGGAAGTTTTCAAAAGTTTAGATGTGAATGTAATTATAGCATATTTACAAAAAAATGGCTGGCACGAACACAGCCGAATTTACGACAATAAAGGAGCGATTTGGGTCAAAAAAAATGATGCAGGAGATGTGTTTGATATCGGGCTACCTTTGACAAGGGAGTTTGCGGATTATCCAGCTCGGATGGGAGATGCTATCAAGACGCTGGAAGTGTCAGAAAATAGTTCTCAATTAGAGATTTTAAGCGATTTAATTACTTCGTTAGACAATACTGAGATTCAGGGATTTGTTGTGAAAGTCGATCGCGAAGATGGGGCAGAAATCGCTAAGGTGGTGATGATGGGGTTTGTGGTGAACAAGCTGCGGAAAATCTATCTTGAGATCGCAGAAATTGATTGTAATTTAGCACTGAAAGCTTATCAGGAGAGAATTCCTGTCACTTGCACGGGTGATTTGCTCAAAGTAGGTGGATATTTTGCGATGAAAAATCTGCACGATTTTGCTTTGATGGCAGAGGAAGCTAAAATAGATGAAAGTACGCGCGGCGTAGCTATCCCGTAGGGAATTACGCGTATTTAAGGCGGCGGTAGAGTGCCGATCGTAAAGCTATTCCCTCTTTGCGAATGTTCCTCAATAAAGGCCCGTTGTAATGTATAAATCGCTGTTCGTCCATAAACAGACAGCTAATGACTTCATCATTTTGGAGCGACAAATCGGCTCGAATGTGACTGGTTCTTTTAATTTCTTCGCCTGGGTTTACTTGCCCTTTGAGGACGACTAAAATATCAATGTCAGAGTCGGGGCGTGCATCGCCTCTGGCTTGGGAACCGTAGAGCACCATTGTGACAAGGCGGCTGTCGTAAAGTTGCTCGAAGTGCGATCGTAATTGCATCAGTATGTTTTTAAGCTTATCGTTGATGTTCATATTTTTTGTTGTAAATGATTGGAGGGCGATATATCCTCTGTGCTAAAATTGGTGTCTAGGAACAGGATTAAGCATAAACCAGGTGCGAGGTGATTTCAAGTCAAGATTGGACATTTCCAGAAGCAGCCAGCCAGAAAATACCCGAATCCTGGGGCGATGCACAGCCAAACAAAAAGAAACCAGGTTGGCGGTGGCAATATCCAACAAATCAGGGAAATGGTGTAAGGATTGACAAAGGGGATGCAGATAGCAGTTTTCCTTCTCAGCAGGTAGACCACGTTATTCTTAGAAAAGACGGTCAAGTTATCGGTAAACATGGTCAGCCGATCGCAGGTAGCATCAAAAATAATCCCACAGAAGCCCACATCCCTTTAGATGAATGGTTGCAATGGTCAACCTGGTACGCACCTTAGTAAAGGAGAAAGTTGTATGGTAAAGTATCCGAAAATGAGAGAGGAGTTATTAGAAACTCTCCGCAGTTTGGCAGATAGAGAATATCAACATAAAGTTTGGTTAGAAAGAGATTATCCGCCAGAAATTAAGTACGACTGTTTTGATGAGGTGGTTCATTTTCTTTACGACGATACTGTGTTGGCAGAAAACCCATATCTGGCAATTGGAGCAATTATTGAAGATGAAAAAGAAGCCCGTTTGATGTCAGCAGTTTGTCAGGCTATAGACTTAGTATTTGAGGCGTTGGGGACAGGAGTTTCTGATGAGGAGTATATTAAATCTTGTGAGTGGACAAAGGTAGTTGAGGCTGCATTGAGAGCGTTGCAGGCGATGGAAATTCAATCGCAGCAAGCGGTTAAGATTTAAGTGAGAGTGCGATTCCCTACGGGATAGCTACGGTTTACGCACTTTAGGCAGAATGCTGCAAATCTGGCTGAATTTTGGCAACCACAAAAGGGGATTCGAGATCGATCGACCAGTTTTCATCAATCACTTTTAGATTGGTATCTAAAATCAGAGTCAGTTCGCCAATTTCATCATCCCCATCATCGCTAACCAGGTTGTTTTCGCCACCAGATAAATCGGCTTTGAGTAAAAATTTAAGTTTAATCCAGTGAGAAGTGGAATGCTTGTTGATAATATTTGTCCCTATCGAGCGACCGATCAACTCAGCACAGATTGGATGAATGAAAGCTATCTCTTCATAAAACTTATTACTATCCCAATAACCGCGTATTTTGTAATTACAGGATTCTAAATGTTTTATGATGAGGTGATTCAGGGCGATCGGTGCTAAGAGTTGAGCAAGTTCATCCCAAATTTGGTGATTTGTCACAGTTACTGCATTCATCAGCTTAATTCTCCCTTAATGACTTGTCTTGACACCTGAAAAGTGTAAAATTCCCTCAATAAACTTTGCATGATAGCGGTAATCTCCGCCTTCTCCTAACACCTTAGATTTGAGATCGTATCCTTCTTCTTCTGAAGGAATAAGACCTATACTACCATCAGGCGGTACTCTACCATTTTGAATGGCTTTAAGATGTTTATTGTTTTGATCGTATCTCTTGCCGAGGCGGATTTGCTTTTTACTAAAAGATACTAGCATATCAGCCAGCGTTTGATATATGATGTCTGGCTGAATATCCCCCCAGTTATTGGGGAGATATTCCATTTGGCTGTCTGCGATCGGAATTTTTTGATTATACCAAATATCGCACTCTGAGTAAGGAAAGGGCGATCGCTCCTATTATATTACAAGCACTTTAGCCACCAGATGATGCACACATAAACACCATATCGCTACCGCCTCCCTTTTCCCCAGCCATACAACAAGCTAATGTTTCATTACCGTCTTCAGGCTTTGTGGGAGAGAATATATCTACTTTGAACATATAATTGTTACTTTCCTTTGGCAATCCTAGTAGTTCTAGGGACTCTGTAAACTGATTGTTTTCAGCATAGTAAGCTAGTTGTTTTTTTTGACAAGTATTAACGTAAGTAATCCCCTCTACTTGTTTAGCTTTCTTGATGAAATTAAACATCGTGCCCAGAGAGATAGTAGCGAGAATACCTATAATGATGATAACCACTAACAACTCTACAAGGGTGAAGCCTGAGTTTTGCTTGCGAGAAAACCGATTAAATATCCTTAATATATATTCCATTTTACCCTAATTAAACAGTCACATTAACTAGGCACAAAGACTTCCTACTGAAAGCCTATGTTCTTAGTAGAAAATCTTGGTGCCTTATGGATATTGGTGTATATCCTGCCTAACTAACAAATATAAGAATGTGAGCCACAACAAGATGACGGTACAATTACTGCCAAAACCATCGCCAACGATAACAATTTGTTTTGTAAAAGTTCTGACCCCAACCAACACCCTTGCCCCATACATTGTTATTACCATACCTCCATTGACAAAGCTGATTCCGATTGGGAGGTTGAAAGTTTCTAGACCATTGGCCCTGGGCTCGCCAATAAGCAGCATTGTCATTTTCCGAAAGTTGACCCAGCCAGGTGTCATGTCTAAACCAGGCTGCATCGGCTGGCTGAGTGTGAGAAAAAAGAACTACACTACCAACTAAGGCAGCCATCGCTATTTTACTAAGTTGCGCTGGTTTTATCATCAATTATGGTCTCCTATTTAAATAATTAACCTTTGAACACTTTCTATTAATATTATTCAACTAAGCTGTTAGAAATGCCAATTACAATATGTCAGAATAAGTAACTAATTTATTCAGCCCAAATATCAGCCAATGTCATCTACTATTGCTAATGTCATCAAATGTCAGATATTTGTGATAATATGATATAAATCATTGACAAATCAAAGCAATGGACGTAAAAGATATATTGCAGTTTACAGATAGTCTATTTTTTGCGGAGACGGGTAAACATATAGATCGTCTGCAAGAGACTATTTTGAAAGGAACCTGGGATGGTCAGAAATATAGCGAGATTGCAGAAGAAGAACATTGTACAGAAGGCCATGTAAGAAATGTCGCATCGGAATTATGGCAAATTATCTCAAATGCTTTAGGTCAAGAAGTTAATAAGTCTAATTTTCGACGTACATTACAAAAATCTTATTTATCTATTAGTTCATCAACTTTTACAACAGAATTTACAAATGTTAGGAATGTTAATTTTTGCAATGGTAACATACAACAATCAGAAGAAGTTATGAAGAATCGATCGCCTACCTCTCTCCAAGACACCCAACAAACCCCCAAACGACCCCATATAGACTTAAGCGACGCACCCAAAATCTTCACCTTTTACGATCGCACATCCGAACTCACCACCCTCAAACAGTGGATTCTCCACGAAAACACCCGCCTACTCGCCATACTAGGCATAGTCGGCATTGGCAAAACCGCACTCGCCGTACACCTAGTAGAACAAATCAAACATGAATTTGATTTCATCATCTGGCGAAGTCTCGCCACATCTCCACCCCTGTCAATACTTCAAACAAATATAATTCAATTCTTCTGTAGGGGCGGCGCCCCCGTGCCCGCCCCAAATGCCGACGGTGTGCCCGCCTTCGGTAGGGGCGGTGCCCCCGTGCCCGCCCCCTCCCCAGAAGAAGGGGCAACCACGGGGGGTTTGCCCCTACTGGACTACTTGCAAAAATACCGCTGTCTGCTGATACTCGATGACGTACAAATGGTAAATAGCAGCGCACAACTCGCTGGTATTTACAAACCTGGATATGAAGATTACGGCACACTCTTCAGACAGGTAGGAGAATTATCTCACAATAGTTGTTTAATCCTGATAGGTTCGGAAAAGCCTAGAGAAATCGCCGCATTAGAAGGCAAAACTCAGCCAATTCGCTCATTACAACTCAATGGTTTAGGTGTTGAAGCGGGGGAAATCCTCAGAGAAAAAGGTTTAGCTGAACATGAAAAATGGTCAGAACTAATTGAACAATACAGAGGGAATCCCTTGTGGTTAAAAATAGTTGCGACAATGATTCAAGATTTATTTAACGGCAGCCTATCGGAATTTTTGTCGGATGATACACTATTTTTAGGTGATTTAGAATCTTTACTGCATCAGCCATTTAATCGCTTATCAGACTCAGAAAAACAGGTAATGTCATGGCTAGCGAGTGAAACCGCGCCTGTTTCCCTCTCAAAAGTGCCAGAGAATCTGCAATTATCTCGATCGCAATTTTTGAAAGTTATGCAATCCTTGGGACGGCGTTCATTAATTGAAAAAATCCCGGAGGGCGATCGCACATTTTTCAGCCTTTGCCCGATACTAAAAGAGTATGTCAAAACCAACTATTCCCGCCCCAACGGTGAGTAAGAAAAAATTATATTGTCGTCAAGTGAACTATCTTGAACTTAGAAATGTGCGATCGACCTTTTGGTAAAATTTGGGAAGGCGCGATCGACCTTTGTTTACTGAATTGGCTTTTCAGTCCTCTTTTAGAGGACTTTAGCTATGAGACGGGGGTTTTCAACCCCCGGCGGACTTGCGGGTTAGCGAAGGGATTTTAGCCGCAAAATGTGCGATTCCCTACAGGATAGCTACGCTTCACGCACTTTATCAACAATTTTTTATAATGGAATCCAATCCAATTTATCAATCCATTCTTCAGCTTCCGAAGTCTCCCAAACTATCACAATTTCTTCTGCCCATCTGCCTAAACTTGCACTTGGACGCACCCAAAACAGTCCCCAAATTTGTCCTCCCGTTGCCCAATATTCCTCCAAATGTCCAGGAATACTTTTGCGGTTATCAGTTACCAATAGCCTTTGCGATGATTCCAAATAGCTGATGATTTCTGGATCGAGGGTTCCTAATGGCGGTGCATTGGCGTCGCCCACCCGCAAAATATCTATCCCCGGCTGGAGTTTTAAAACAGCACTTTTCAGCTTAGGAGGCAAATTTTCATCGAGTAAAAAACGAATTTTCACTTGAGTAGAAGTAACTCCTGTTCTCGCTGTGCTTTGATTGCTCTTACACGCTTTACTACATCAGAAGGTTCCTTAGCCAACCATTCCTGATAGCGTTCTTCCCGCCACTTCGCCAGCCGCAACATATAAGCATCCATCTGCCTCCGATTTTGCAGATAATAGGTTAGCGTCGCGTAAATTTTCTCTAAATTCAAACTTGGTAATTCTTCCAGAATTTGGTCGGGCGAATATCCATCCAAGTAATATTTAATTACATCGTCAATGCCGATCCGATGTCCTTTGATGCGGATGTCATCGGGGTCGAGAAATTCAAAATAGTCTTCTAGTTGCATCGGTTTATCTCCGAATACTTAGTTAATCGCATTTTATCATAAATTGAAAAGGGCGATCGACCTTATATAATAGAAACTTGTTGCGATCGCCCTTTATCCCCCTATCATGCTTCAAATCCGTCGCCGTCCCCCCAGCACATCCGTCTCCGTACTCTACTTAGGCCGATCGCACAGCAGCAGATTCAGCAACAATTTCTTCATCTTTCTCACTCAAACCAGTTCCAAATTCAGTGTACTGCCGCACTTGAGGATGCCTAAAACCGAGTACAATATCTTCTTTAGGAACACCGGCGGCCAGTAAATCCGTCGCCACTCCTTCTTCGGTATCATCATATTGAATCCAGATTTTATCGCCGATTAAATTGATGTGGATTGGTGTGGCGTGAAGGTAATTGTCATCATTCCAACCTATATCCAAAACTAAATATCCTCCTCGTTCATCATCAAATAACAGTTGAGAATGATAGCCGTCAGGTATAGTATTGCGGTATTTAGCGTGTTCCTGAAGTATGCTTTTGATAATTTCTTGGTATCTCAATCGGGTATCCATTGAAGTATTTCCTCACTTTTTACATCAAAAACAATCAGTTTAACAATTTGATTTTTTAATAACACTTGCCCTAGTTCTATGGTAAATACGCTCTTAAAAGCAGGCTTAGAAATAGCAAGATAGAGTTTTCTATCGCTCTGCATTTCATTAAGCACTTGGTGGTAAAGAACGTACTGTCCCAAAGCCTGTTCCAAATCTTTTACATCCGATCGTCCTACAAAACTCTTGACCTCAACAACTATTTTTTGGGTGTCTTTTTCAGCATTAATTAGACGTTCTGCACCCAAGTCAGCAGATAAACGCTTGCGACCAATTTGCATGGAAAATGGATCGTGAGTAATTGTCCACCCATCCTTTTGCAAGGCACGCTTAACTGTATCGTGATAAATATCTTTAGCTGGCACGCATTAGCTCTCAGGCTAGGAGGATTTACTGTAACCATTATATAATAGGTTGAAACTTGTTGCGATCGCGGTAAGGTATAAATCCCCAGCCTAAAAACCTCGCTGTCAACTGTCAACTGTCAACTGTCAACTGTTTATCCCCCTATCATGCTTCAAATCCGCCGTCGTCCCCCCAGCACATCCGTCTCCGTACTCTACCTCAGCTACCAAATCGCCGTACCCGACGCCGAACCCCAGCACATCCTCGAAGAAATCGTCTGGGAAAAAGAAGCTGAAGTGGCCCAAAAGCGCGATCGCACCCCATTAGCCGATCTTCACAAAAAACTCCCCTTTGCACCGCCCATCCGCGACTTTCTTGCCGCCCTTAAAAACGGCAAAACCACACCCGCTATCATCGCCGAAGTTAAAAAAGCTTCCCCCAGCAAAGGCGTAATTCGCGAAGATTTCGACCCAGTGGCGATCGCCCTAGCTTACCAACAAAACGGCGCTAGTTGCATCTCCGTACTCACCGATGAAAAGTTCTTTCAAGGCAGCTTCGACAACCTCGCTAAAATCCGTGCCGCCGTCGATTTACCCTTACTTTGCAAAGAGTTTATTATCTATCCCTACCAAATCTATCTCGCCCGGATTCACGGCGCAGATGCTGTATTGTTAATCGCAGCCATTCTATCTGACAAAGACTTACAATACTTTGTGAAAATTGTCAAGACGTTGGGCATGACAGCTTTAATAGAAGTTCACACTCTCGAAGAACTCGATCGAGTATTAACCCTAGAAGGCGTCAGCCTAATCGGCATCAACAACCGCAACCTAGCAGACTTTTCCGTCAGCCTAGAAACCACCGGTCAACTATTAGCCTCGCGCCAAACCGAAATCCAAGCAAAAGGCATCCTCACCGTCAGCGAGTCAGGAATCCACACTCCCGCCGACCTCGCTAAACTTGCCAGCGCCGGCGCCGAAGCCGTCCTCATCGGCGAATCTCTGGTCAAGCAGCCCGATCCAGGCGCAGCTTTAGCCTCCCTTGCCGATCGCCCTCCGAGCCTCTGAAAGGCGAGACCGCTTGACAAACCACCCTTAATTCTGATAAAAAATGATTAAGTAGGTAAATAATGAGAATTTCTAGCCTGCATCGACTCAAGCGCTACTGTAAAAAAGAAATAGCACTGAAAGCTATATTGCATAGAAATATTTTGCCAGAAAGCAATTAAATCTATTCTGTAAGCCTGTCGATCGCAAGATTTAGCGTGTCCAACGCACCCAGCCCCGAATATTCGATCGGCAAAGCAGGGTTTATTGGACGGTTAGAAAACAAATAAAAAATCGGGCATCTAATGTTCACCGTGATGCCTCATGCAATTGCAATGGGGTATCGGTTCGCTGAGGTATGTTAGCTTTCATGGAGCCAATCCCCCTTCCTTCGTACATTCATTATGAATTGCTACTTCAATTGTTAGAACGCAAAACGATGTTTGCTGTCAGTCCACAATCGCCGCAGCAGCAACAAGTTCACCAACTTATTATTACACTGCGTAAAGCCCTTGCCATTCAAAAGCAATTAGAACAAAGCTGCGAGCGATCGAACTTAGCGGTAGAACATCGCTGGGCTCTAAATGAAATTAACCACAAGGGAGTTAAAAGTTAAAAAACTTAGAGTATCGACGCGACGTGACGTATCGTATTTGATTTATTCTATATAACTCCCACAGAAAAACTTAGGACAATATCATGGACAACAAATTAATGCTGATGATTCCGGGCCCGACGCCGGTGCCTGAAGCGGCATTGTTAGCGATGGCAAAACACCCGATGGGCCACCGCAGCAAGGAATTTGACGCGATTTTTGCAGAATGTACCGAAAACCTCAAATGGCTGCACCAAACAAAAAGTGACGTGCTGAGTTTAACGGTTTCTGGTACCGGGGCGATGGAAGCTGGGATCATTAATTTCTTGAGTGCGGGCGATCGAGTTTTAGTCGGTACTAACGGCAAATTTGGTGAACGTTGGGCTGAAGTCGCCGAAGCTTACGGTTTAAACGCCGAAATTATTAAAGCCGAGTGGGGCCAACCTTTAGACCCCGAAAACTTCCGCGAAAAACTCGAAGCAGATACAGAGAAGCAAATCAAAGCTGTCATCATCACGCACTCGGAAACCTCCACCGGCGTCCTCAACGACCTCGAAACCATCAACCGCCACGTTAAAGCCCACGGTGAAGCTTTAATTATGGTCGATGCTGTCACTAGCTTAGGCGCTGTCAATATTCCGATGGACGCTTGGGGCATCGATGTCATTGCTTCGGGTTCTCAGAAAGCTTACATGATTCCTCCAGGTTTGGGTTTTGTGGCCGTCAGTCCGAAAGCTTGGGAAGCTTACAAAACTGCAAAACTGCCCCGCTATTATTTGGATTTGGGCAAATATAGCAAAGACGCTGCCAAAAATACCACTCCTTTTACTCCCCCTGTCAATATGTTTTTTGCCCTGCAAGCATCGCTGCAGATGATGAAAACAGAAGGGTTGGAAAATGTTTTCGCGCGGCACAAACGCTTAATGACAACTACTCGCGCTGCTGTAAAAGCTTTAGGTTTGCCGTTGTTTGCGGCTGATGATGCCGCCAGCCCTGCGATTACTTCGGTTATGCCGCCAGAATCCGTAGATGCTCAAAAAGTGCGGACTTTGATGAGAAAGAGATTTGACATTGCTCTCGCCGACGGACAAGACCATTTGAAAGGTAAAATCTTCCGAATCGGTCATTTGGGCTTTGTGTGCGATCGCGATATTCTAGCAGCAATTTCCTCTTTAGAAGTCGTGCTGAGCGAATTGGGTCATGAAGGCTACACTCCTGGTGCCGGCGTTGCCGCTGCTGCCAAATTCTTGGCTGAATCCTAATCTCAGTTGTTAAAGGATTTTAGATTTTGGATTTTTGATACTCTCTAAAATCTAAAATCCTTTTAGTATGCTTCGGATAACCAATCAAAGATTTTATCCAACTGTTCGAGAGTGACTAAACCGTATTGCCACAGAACCATCGGCAAGGAATTCGGGTCTTTATCGCGCTGGCGCTGTTTGTCACCGCCACGTTCGGCGACAGCAATTGACGCGGGAGAAATTGCCAAATCTTCTTGTAAAAATCGAATTAATCTAGTGTATGTAGCGGGTGCCATGTGATTTCACCTCTAAGTATAGGACACCATTTTCTGATGTGAACCTGATGTTTTTGATGAGTAATAAGCCAGTTTTAAATTTGTCTTGTTACCGTCGATAGGTTTTAAAACGCTATTAGCGGTTGAACTGCCAAACGTAATGCTGAGTGCGAGCGCACAAGCTAACCTTTCCCAAAAAGTGAAAGGTTTTGCAATTTGGCTGATGTCTGCCCGATCGACTGGTAATCGCGATCGAACCTAAACTGAATACCTCGGCATCTCTGCAGCGCGAATCAGAATAAATTCTGCTACCTAAAACTACTAAACCAAGTTCAGAGTTTAACTTCATCTGCCGAAATGCAGAATCCGCAAAACTACTTCGGCAAAATTAGTTAGATATTTCGATCAAACCTGAAACTGCTACCAGAAGTTAAGTTTGCCAATTACAGCCAATTAACTTGGCTCGTAGCATATTACTTTAGATAGGTTTAGTAGATTTAGCTCGATCGCCAGAACTTCCAGAGAATTTCTTTTCGTGTTGCTACACCTTGAGGCTGAGTATCGTCTCTCAGGATTGGTAACGAGTCGCTGACTCGTCTCATACCTGCGACCAAGAATCTACAGCTTCCGGAAACAAGCTCAAGTCCTGACTGACTGAGATCGACATCGTAGCAAATCTTTCGGTGTTTGTACTGAATGTTACATTAATATTCTAATAGATTTTATCAATTTTTGTAAAGTTTCTAAATTTTCTTGGGTAGTCCGAAGGCAGAGGGCTCTCTGGGCGATGGAAACCGGGGGATTATCTCTGTCTGCAGGTTTTACTGAAACAGTCCGAAGTTTTACTGGAAAAACTCGATTTCAATACGATCGCCCTTTTTGACACCGAGTTCAGCAGCTCGCCCGCCCCGGAGTTCAATAACTCGATCGACAACAGTATCGGGCCCGTAGGTAGGACAAGGATCTTCAGTACAAGGAGGTGCAGAAACTTGTATCGCCTCAACCACCCCATCTCGCAGAAAAATCATATCCAGAGAAATCTTGCAATTTTTCATCCAAAAATTGACCCGCCGCGCCGGTTTAAACTCAAACAGCATTCCTCTGTCATCCGGCAAAGAAGTTCTGTACATTAAACCCATAGCCTGCTGTTCCGGTGTTTTCGCCACTTCGAGTTCGATTGGGCGATCGCCTATCCGAGCTCTAGCAGAAACAGGCAGCACTTGACCCGATGTTGTCGCCGTCGGAGACTGCGAGGCCAAAATACCAGTAGCACCAGCATTCGCGATCGGTAAAGTCGGCGAACATCCCAGCAAAAATATACTTACTCCAATACCGAGCAAATTAGTTAAATAATTCATAATGATTTTAGATTGTTGACTGTTGACTGTTGACTGTTGACTGTTGACTGCGTTGAGTGATGACAACTGACAACTGACAACTGACTAATGACTAATGACTAATGACTGATGACTAATGACTTCTTCAAGCTTCCCGCATCACATAGCCAACACCGCGCACCGTCTGAATCAAACGCTTTTCGCCCTCATCTTCAATCTTGAGCCGCAGATAGCGGATATAAACCTCAATCACATTCGACTCACCCAAAAAGTCGTAACCCCAAACATTTTCCAGAATTTGTTCCCGAGTCAAAACCTCGCGGGGATGTTCCATCAAATACTTTAGCAGCTCATATTCCTTCATCGTCAGGTCGATCGCCCGTCCATTGCGTAGGGCCCGCCTAGAGGCTAAATCCAAAACTAAATCGCCAAACCTCAATTGTTCGTTGCTGCTGTTATCCGGCTGCAAATACAAGCGCACCAACTGCAAAAACTCCTCAGTGCGGTAAGGTTTGAGAAAATAATCATCCGCGCCAGCTTCCAGACAAGCTACGCGATCGTCAACTGTATCACGACCGACCAATAGCAGCACCGGCACCCGATTGCCAATACTTCTGAGGTGAGAACACAGTGACAGCCCCGACTCAGCGCCAAGTATGCGATCGATTACAATCAAAGCTGGCTGCAATTCATGAGCTAAATGTTGGCCAGTGGCGGTATTAGAAGCCACTACCGGTTCGTAGCCGGAGGATTTTAAGTCGAGACTCAAGTGGCCGGCGAGAACTTCGTCTGTTTCAACTAGCAGGACACAGGGATTGCGATCGAGAGTAATTGCAGCCATTGAATTGACCGGTGGAGACCATAACTGTTCTAGCACGTTTGATGGCCGTTGGTTGTTAACTGTTGGTTGTTGGCTGTTGACTGTTGGGTGTTGACTGTTAGCTGTTGGCTGTTGTTATTTGTTATTTGTTGTTATTAGACTTCTCCTAAAAAGCAGATTTTGAACAGGCATCCTGCCTGTTCCACGATAATTATGGGAGATGTCTATTCGTTATGGGTTATTTGCGAGTTGCTACCCATTACCAATTCCCAATTCTATAATGCCCCATGCCCCATGCCCAATGCCCCATGCCCAATGCCCAATTCCCAATTTAAATTATGACCATTATCGTATTCGGTAGTATCAACATCGACCTAGCAGCAAAAACTCCCCGGTTGCCGCAACCAGGCGAAACTATCATCGGTAGCAATTTTTTCACGGCCGGCGGTGGCAAAGGAGCAAATCAAGCCGTCGCCGCCGCCCGTCTCGGCACTTCCACCCACATCATCGGTCGCGTCGGCAACGATAAATTTGCTGAAGAATTATTGACAAATTTACAATCTTATGGTTTAAGTACCGACAATGTATTAATAGACCAAAACACTCATTCAGGAGTGGCAATTATCGCGGTAGACGAGACAGGTCAAAATAATATTATTGTGATTCCGGGCGCGAATAACAATGTCGGTGAAGCCGAGATAGAACGTCTCAAAAAACTTTTAACAGCAGCTACATCTTTGCTGTTACAGTTAGAAATTCCCCTGGAAATTGTCCAAAAAGCTGCGAAAGCTGCTCGTCAAGCCGGGGTGCGAGTTATTCTCGATCCAGCACCGGCTAGGGCGGATTTGCCGATCGAACTTTATCCGCTAATTGACATTATCACGCCGAATGAAGTGGAAGCGGGCCAGTTAGTCGGTTTTCGGGTGAATGACACCGAAACAGCGATTGTAGCTGCCAAACACTTGCAGGATCGTGGGGTCAAGAATGTTATTGTCAAGTTGGGCGATCGCGGGGCTGTTGCTGTTACGGCGGATGAAACCTTTTTTGTACCGGCTTTTGCTGTGGAGGCGATCGACACTGTGGCTGCTGGCGATGCTTTTAACGGCGGGTTAGCCTCTGCATTAGATGCCGGTCTGTCCTTGTCGGAGGCGGTGCGGTGGGGCGCAGCAGCGGGCGCTCTGTGCACAACTAAAGTGGGTGCTCAAGGTGCTATGCCCGATCGCGCAACCTTTGATAAATTTTTGCAGAATTTAATTTGAATTTGTCAGGTGCGTATTAGTTGAATTTGTCAGGTGCGGAAGGCGCACCCTACTTTGACTATTTTTGTTTAATTGTCGTCTTTGAATTCTTTGGCTAGGCGATCGAGTCTGTCGTTCGTTTCTTTTGTAAACTTGAGTAACCCAACGCTCACAATATTTGATGTTAATCCGCCAGCGGTGGCAACTGAGCCTTCTGTGACTTTTCCAGAAAACAACAGTCCGATGCCTAAAATATTGACTAAAGCGCTGGTGATGATGAATCCAAAAGTTGCGTTAGAACTAAAACGAGCTTAACGCCAACTATCTTGAATCATCTCCCAACGACGAGCGATCTTGGAAGAATCATCAGAGGACGATCGACCATCGTTCTCTAAATTTAACGTGAGTTCAGGGTTGAGCAAAAAGGTTGAGCGAGTTGACTTGTAGTTGAGATCGAACCTATAATCTAAATTAGTAATTTTCTCTAAAGGCATCATGGGGCGATCGCTCAAAGTTTCTCCAGGGTGTATCGAACAAGTCAAATCGGCTTTAGGACGCAACGGCTTTCCGACTCAGAAGGCTTTGGCTGAAGAATTAGAAATTTCCCTATCCACCGTCAAGAGCTTTCTGACGGGTAAACCTGTTGATTATAGAAATTTTGAGGAAATTAGCGGGAGATTGGGGTATGAGTGGAGAAATATCGTACATATAGACGAAACTATCCCTAAGCCTATCTTCGAGGAAACCTCAGCTTTCATCACTGGAACTCCCATCACCCATCCGCATCACTTTTTCGGGCGGCAGAAAGAACTAAAACGCCTATTCGACTTACTGAAACGCCGTCCCCTGCAAAATGCTGCCATTATCGGCAAGAGGCGCAGTGGCAAGACTTCTTTGCTGCACTACTTAAAAAATATTACCACCACCCCAACAGAACAGTTGCGTCCCGGTCAAAAATCTGACTGGTTGCCCCATCCAGAAAACTATCGTTGGATTTTCGTAGATTTTCAAGATGCGCGACGGCAGAGTCGGGAAGGGCTGCTGCGCTACATTTTAGAATCCCTAAAAATGTCAGTACCTAACCCTTGCGATTTAGATAAATTTATGGATGTGGTTAGCAGTAATTTACGTCAGCCTACAGTCATCCTATTAGATGAAATTGGCGCAGGATTGCAACGCTGTCCCGAATTAGATGATGGGTTTTGGGAGAGTTTGCGCTCTTTGGCGACTAACCAAACAAATGGAAATTTAGGGTTTGTTTTGGCAACTTCTGAATCACCAATGGAATTAGCGCGTAGCACCGGACATAGTTCGCCTTTTTTCAATATCTTTGGATATACCACAACTCTGGGAGCTATGACTGCAGCCGAAGCGCGGGAGTTGATAGCCAGTTCGCCCATGCCTTTTCCTGATGAGGATGTCGAGTGGATTTTGAATCAAAGTAAATGCTGGCCTCTGCCGCTGCAAATCCTTTGTCGAGAACGATTATTTAGCCTGGAAGATGGGGAAACTGAGGATAATTGGCGTGAAGAAGGTTTACAACACATAGAGCCATTCGCTGATTTTTAAAAGGTAAATGCCATGAAAACTAATTTGCCCTTAAATTTGAAACGGGATCTTGCCTGTGGGGGGCTGGTAATCGGTCTTGGGCGAGCTAATTTATGCAAGCATTTAATTGTTTACCAAAAGTCACTCCTAAATCATCCATAAGTCAGCCATAAATCAACTTTGCTCAACCTTTAACTCAATCACGTCTTAATGTACTATACAGATATGTATAGACGTAAACAGTTGACGTAAACAGTTGACGTAAACAGTTGACGTAAACAGACTGTATTCGTTTAAAGCGATATAGTCGTTTAAAACAAAAAAGCCAAGTAAGTTGTCACCTTACTTAGCTGTTCTTGATTAAAAAAAGTAGTTCAACGATTCACACTGTTGCTATTCATGCTTGTCCTCATCCTTGCCCTTGCTCCTGTCCTCCATAGGCATGAGTAATTGGATGATAACGGGAAACACGACTGGATCATTAAAAGGTACGTCATTCAATATGGCGCAGGCCATCAAAGCAACAGCCAAGAGTAGTCGATAAAAAATACTCATCGAGTTTTCCTTCAAAAGTTTGATCAAGGCTTCTGAACGGTAGCTCCAGGGTAATGTTCAGGGGGAGCGTGGGTGTCCAGAGTCTAACCGTACTGGGCACTCTATTCTCTTTTTCCCTAACGCAAATGTAACACACCAATTTTAGCGAGCTGCATTAATTTATTGCTCGCTCATATTTTAATGTTTTATATATTTGCACTCATTTGTGCATTTTTACTTATATTTTTGGGATATACTAGCTATCGGCGATCGTCCGATCGGCTCACAAAGATTAAACAGGATGTACAAAGGCTAGAAATTTGTGCAGACGTAACAACCATAAGTAACGCTCACCACAGTATATCGATCGGCGAATTAAACAGTCCAGTCAGCGCCCTACTGAATAGCTTCAGTTATATCAGCCAAGACGTAGATGCAGCCCTCAACCAGCAAAGTCCTTACAACCAGCGTTTAGCCCTCAGTGCAGTAGCAGAAAAATTAAACAGTTTAATTCGAGAATTGACCCGCAGTGGTGACAAATATGCAGTACGCTTTCGCCCCATTGCTACCAGTTGGTATGAAATTGTCACTGACTATGTGCGGGAACTAGCAGAAGTTGTCGAACTGCGACAAGAAATCGACAACCCTTATATAATCGGCGTACCCCTGACAGAACAACAGGAAATCTTTGTCAAACCCGTTGACTTAAGTGGAACTTACATCAGTACGCGCATCGAGCAATTACTGCTAGACCGCCGCCGCCTTCCCTTGCTACTCTACGGACAGCGGCGCATGGGCAAAACATCCCTCCTCAACAATTTGGGACGCTTGCTACCCAGCACTATCATTCCCATGTTTGTAGACTTACAAGGGCCAGTTTCATCAGCGAGTGATTATGCTGGTTTTCTCTACAATATCGCCCGGAGTATGGCAAACTCAGCCCAGCGCCAAAGTGCCTTCACTCTCCCATCTCTTAAGCGCGAAACACTGCAAGATGACCCTTTCACCCGCTTTGATGAATGGCTGGACGAAGTAGAAGAAGCCCTACAACAAAATATTGCCCTGCTTGCCTTCGATGAATTCGAGGCGCTAGATAATGCCATCACAAAAGGACGCTTTGATCGGGAGGATGTTCTGGGAATGTTGCGTCACCTGATTCAACATCGTCCCCGCTTCAAAGTGCTGCTAGCTGGTTCCCATACAATAGAAGAATTTCAGCGTTGGGCTAGCTATTTAATCAATGTCCAAGTCGTTCATATCAGCTACCTGAAACAACCCGAAGCGCGTCAACTAATTGAGCAACCAGTCAAAGATTTTACCCTGCGTTACGAACTCAATGCGGTTGAGCGAGTCTTGCAACTCACCCGCTGTCACCCTTTCCTAATACAACTCCTCTGCGCTGAAATTATCGCACTAAAAAACGAGCAAGATCCATCTATCCGCCGACTAGCAACTTTAGCCGATGTAGAAGCAGCAATACCAGAGGCTTTAAGTGTTGGCAGTTTCTTTTTTGCCGATATTCAAAGCAATCAAGCAGATGCAGCAGGATTAGCTATTTTGCAGTTTTTGGCAGCACAAGGAGAAGGGGCAATAGTCAGCCGATCAACTATTTTGCAACACTTTTCCAATAAATTCGATGCTCTCAATTTACTTTTGCAACGCGAATTGATTGAGGAAGTTAGTGAGGGCTACCGTTTCCAAGTTGAATTAATTCGCCGCTGGTTTGCATAATCTCTGTCTGTCCTGTAGTCTACGGCGAGAGTAAGAAGATATTGCCTGTAGGGACACAACAGTGTTCATTGGTGTCAACTTAACGTTAAACCGATAGTCCGACAGTCCGACAGGGGTTGAAACCCCTGCCTCAAAGCTAAAGTCCTCTAAAGAGGACTGAGAATAAAAATTTTTAAACTCATTATATCATGTCCGATCGATTAACCATAATATCCCGGTCGGGGCGGGTTTTTGAGATGGTCAATTATTGGCAGGTATTGTTGGTGAACCCGCCCCTACAAAAATCGCTATCGCTCGACCGGACATGATATGAGAATAAAAATTTTTAAACTCATTAGTCCTCTTCAGAGGACTTTAGCTATTAGACAGGGAATTCATTCCCTGGCGGACTGCTTTAACTTTAACCCTGCGGCCGCTGAATAATTGTTTCAACTACCCGTCGCTTGACTTTTGGATCGATACCAATCAGCCGCACGTATTCGCCGCCGTGTTCCGCCAAACAAGTTTCTAAAGATGCAACCACATCTTTTTCTTGTTCAGTTTTAATCGTCGCGCAACTTTGCCAAGAACCAGTTTTAAATCGGCGATTATCTGCATATTCCATGCCAATTTTGCAGCCTCTTGCTAACAACTGCTTTACTTGTTCCAATACCTCGGAACTCAGCCGCGCCGCATGACCGTTACCCACTTCAGAACTTGGCTCCTCGTAAGCCTTATAATATTTCGAGGAGGGGTCGTTTAATTGACTTTGCGTGGGCGCAGCAGCAGGGGCATTGGGCGTTCCTTGAACGTTAAACAGGCGCGATTGGTTGTATTCATCTACTAAGCGCATTTCCTGAATCCGCTTTTGTTGACCCACCATCAAACTGCCCATTTCTAATAAATGAGCGAGGCTGAAATTCGGGTTATGGAAATCGGGCGCTGCTTCCAAAGTATTTACCAAACGCTTGGAAACTCGCTCGATTCCTACTTTGTGAATGAATTCGCGGATTTGTTCGTCATAAATGCGCGATCGCAGAGCACTAAAAAAGTCGATCGCCTGATCGGCAAAATTATCGACTAACGCCACAATATCGGTTTTTGACAATTTGTCTGACTCAAAAATTCCCCCAACAATGCCAATTTTATCATCCCGGCTGGGTTCCCAATAAAACTTTTCCATCCGCCCGTCGCGAATCAGCGGCGCGTAAAGCGTAGAAAAATCATTTCCCGTGACAATAATCGGCACTCGGTGCAGAGGCGTACTGTCATAACTTCCCGGTAACTGCACATTAGTTGGATTATCAGCAATATTCATCAGAGTCGCATTGACCATCTGAGTATTGACAGTATATTGAGTAGTAGTATCGAACCTGCCAGCACCAGCATCCAAATCGTTAATAAAGATGGCGCACATCTCGCCGCGCACGCGAATTTGCTCCGCCGCTTCCCGGTAGCGCAAGCGAATTAAACGCGCCGGATCTCCTGCATCCGGGCTTTCTAATTCCCCACCAGATATCATCACCGGTTCAAAGCCCATCCGCCGAAAAACCAGTTCGGTTTGAAAAGTTTTGCCTTCTCCTTTGCGGCCGTGAATTCCCAAAATTAGGGGGACTCTTACTCCGGGCAAATTTAAAAAGTTCTTAGTGACGTGCACCGCAACTTTATCGAGAAAGTTAGGAGAAATGTAATAACTCATCAGTAGATTTGTGAGGGATTAATTGAAGTTACTGTTATGATTTTATGACAAAACTAACAGCCTGCACCGCTAACCTGGATTTTTACCGTACAATCGAGGTCTACATATTATGTGTTAAGGAGCGATTCGTGAGTCCAGAAACCTTATTAAAAGAACCAAGCGTGCAAGCCGAAGCCAGTCCCTTCAGTTCTGAAAGCTTCGACAGCTATGTAATGACAACTTACGGGCGTTTTGCGATCGCCCTAGAACGGGGCCTCGGCTGCCGCGTTTGGGATACCGAGGGCCGCGAATATCTCGATTTTGTGGCCGGTATTGCTACCTGCACTCTGGGACACGCCCACCCGGCAATGGTTGCAGCGGTAACTCAGCAAATTCAGACCCTACACCACGTTTCTAACCTTTATTACATCCCCGTACAGGGCGAGCTGGCGAAGTGGCTTGTAGACCATTCTTGCGCGGACAGAGCCTTCTTTTGCAACTCCGGCGCGGAAGCTAATGAAGCGGCAATTAAACTCGCCCGCAAATACGCCCACGAAAAATTAAATATCTCGAATCCGACAATCATTACCGCCGTTGCGAGTTTCCACGGGCGGACTTTGGCGACAATTACGGCAACGGGACAGCCTAAATACCAGAAGGGTTTTAGCCCCTTGGTGCCGGGATTTCACTACGTGCCTTATAACGATATTAGTGCGATCGAAACGGCGATCGAGCAACTCGACAAAGACGAACGCCAAGTAGCTGCAATTATGCTGGAAGCGCTGCAAGGCGAAGGCGGAGTTCGCCCCGGAGATATCGCCTACTTCCAGCGCATTCGGGAAATTTGCGACGAAAAAGGCATTTTGCTCATTCTCGACGAAGTGCAAGTCGGGATGGGACGCAGCGGCAAATACTGGGGCTACGAAAACCTCGGCATTGAACCGGATATCTTTACCTCTGCCAAAGGATTGGGCGGCGGTATCCCGATCGGCGCTATGCTGTGCAAATCTGCCTGCGATGTATTTGAACCGGGAAGTCACGCCAGCACTTTCGGCGGCAATCCTTTTGCTTGCGCTGTAGCTTTGTGCGTTTGCCAAACTTTGGAACGGGAAAACCTTCTAGAAAACGTGCAGCAGCGCGGGGAACAGTTGAAAGCAGGCCTCAACAAGTTGGCGGCCGAATATCCGCATTTAATTGCTGAGGTGCGCGGCTGGGGTTTGATTGTCGGGATGGAATTGCAAGCCGACATCGAACTTACATCGGCGGATATCGTCAAATCTGCCATCGCCGCAGGAGTTTTGTTGGTTCCCGCAGGGCCGAAAGTGCTGAGATTTGTCCCGCCACTGATTGTCACTTCCGCTGAAGTCGATCGAGCTCTGCAGGCAGTGGAATCAGCCTTGCGTTCTCAAGCGGTAAAGTAAAATTTACTGAGTTGATTTTTGTTAGCTGTAGCGCTGAAGCTGGCGCAATATCCTAGATAACTCACTTAGTCCAAGACACACTCTTCCTCAGAAACCGGGTTTCTTTCGAGATTTCTCGTTACTAAACCCAATAGTTTCCCAGAAACCCGGTTTCTTAGGATCGTCAATTAAATAATTTCCCTTTTTTCTTGTGGGATGGGCGTCCCGCCCGTCTATCGGGGACGGGCGGGACGCCCATCCCACAACAAACAGGAAAAGTGGATTTTATTTAATTCTCATTCCTTAGCCTAAGTCCGATCGGGGTAAAAGTAAACCCGTCCCGCTGCAAGTCTGTCGGGGCGGGTTTGTCAATTTTAGAAAGGCCTGTGAAACCCGCCCCACAGGGTGACAGCGCCTTTAACCGCGATTTTACTCAAGAGGCACGCGCAAAATAATACTATTAGCGATCGTAGGTGCTAGTTTCGCTATCTGCGTATCTGTTGGGACTGGTGAATCCTGGTTTAACTATTTCGCGCCCTTCCCACTAAACCGAGTACCGTTATAGTGGGAAGGGCGGGTGACGACGATTGCATCCTCAAGTAATTTTGCTTATCGCTTTCAAGAGAGAAAATATGTAATCCTCGTCACAAAATTTTTTCGTAATGCTTTGATAATCAACTGTATATTGTGAGAGAATAGAAGAACCAAGGAGGTGATGTTGATTGCTACACAAGGCTATCCAAGTTCGTTTGTATCCTACCCAAAATCAACAAATACAAGTAGCTTCAACTTTGGGGTGGGCGCGTTGGTGGTCTAATTATGGTCTAAATAAATCAATTGAAGTTTATAAAAAAACTGGTAAAGGACGTGGCTGCTTCGGGTTCAACACACTTTTACCGACTCTCAAAAAAATCGATAAAAGTGGAGGGTTAGGTGAGTTTTACAGCAAATTTTGGGAATTAACTACGCTCAATTTAACCACTGCCTACAAATTTTTTTTTGATAGATTGGCTGGTTTTTATAAGTTCCCATCTCAAGAGAAAAAACAGTCATTTCAGTATCCTCAAACCGTCACATGGGTAGCGGATACTAGAATTTTCCGGTATAGCGAAATAACGAAGCCCCAAATAAATAGATATAGATTAAGTGAGGGTAAAATTCCTAATTCAATTATTAGTAAAAAATATTCAGGGAAATATCTTGCATCTATACTGACTGAAATTCAAGCTGAAAACCAGACAACAAAAAAAGGTAGGATTGCGGGCATTGATTTAGAAGTGAAATACTTTGCTATTGTCCCCGATGATGAAAAAAAATCTAAATATGACTTTAATGCTAAGCATTTGGCCAAGCACGAGAAGAACTTGAAGCGCAAGCAGCCAAAGTTAACAGACTTGCAGAAAAAAAGTAATTCTGAATACAAATATAGAAAAGCTGTGGCCAAGGTATGCGAACGGTTTAGGAAGTTGTGGCAAAAATTTCTACATAAACTTAGTTATAAGTTGATCAGCGATCGCCTCGCGGTCATAGTAGAAAAATTCCATTTCTGGGACATGATTCGCAATTCCAAGTTGGCGAAAGCAATATCAGATGAGGTTTGGGAAAGTTTTACAAACTTCTTAGCCTACAAGTGGGAACGCAAAAGCGGAAACTTAGTCGAGATTGATAGAGGGGTTTCCAGTTCCAAACTCTGTTCTAATTGTTTCGATAAAATGACCGAGATGCCCTTAGATATGAGGGAATGGACTTGTCCTCACTGTGCTACAGATCGCGATCGGGAGGGGAACGCAGCGATAAAGATGAAAGCAGAAGGTATCAAAATACTAAAGGCGGAAGGTTCAGCCGTTTCTGCTTTAGGATGCGAGGTAAGACCAAAGCTGGGACGAAAGTCTCCGCTAAGGCACTCGCCTATGAGTACAGAAGCCCCTACTATATTCGGTACTACGATTTAGGGGTGGGTAGTTCACTTGGTTGCAGGGAAGCAGCGCTCCTATGGTTAATAGTTTGGCGGAATGCACGATGGACGAACAGCGTCGCAAAACAGATGTTAATATGCTCCAAGCGCTGCTGGAAAATCCTGGGGACTCAGGAATAGATTTGATTTTGAGGACGAACCCAAAGTCGATCGACTTTGAGTTCGTGCAAACGCTTTATTTAGAAGAAGTGGCACTGACGCGAGAAAGCTTGCTCAAAGCTGCAAAATTTTTCCAAAGGGCGATCGCACCCTTAGAATCTGCAAAGGGGAATTATAAATTGCCTGCAACGGGAGCAGCATATCTGGCTTTTTTAGCAGAAGTATTGCAAGCAGTCGCGCGCGACGCTGATTCGCAGCACCTGTACTCGCTGCTGAGAAACAATTTAGACAAACTCGACCAGAATTTCGCAGAACTGCTGCGCCACTGGGCCAATTTGGTGTTCTCTGCTGCCAAAGAATCAGAGACTAGGCGCATTGCAGCCTTAATCGGCAATCTGAGCAACAAAATTGGGCGGTTTCCCCTCGGCAGCAAGGCTCATAACTTGGAAATCGAAATTGCCGGTTACGAAACAGTTGCTAAGGTGTTTACCCGCAAAGACTTTCCCCAAGAATGGGCGGTGATGCAAAACAATCTGGGCAACGCTTACACCGATCGCCCCAGAGGTGATAAGGCTCAAAATATCGAACAGGCCATCGCTTGCTTTGAAAATGCCCTACAAGTACGCACGCCCGAACAGTACCCGGAACAGTGGGCGACGCTGCAAAATAATCTGGGCAACGCTTACAGCGAGCGTCTCCGGGGAGATCCGGCAGACAATCTAGAACACGCGATCTCCTGCTATCAAAACGCGCTGCGAGTTCGCAGCCGCGAGGCTTTCGGGCAAGAGTGGGCGAGCACTCAAAACAATCTCGGCCGTGCTTACAGCCGCCGGCTGCAGGGCAACCGATCCCAAAATCTGGAACTGGCCGTCGCTTGCTACCACAATGCTTTGCAAGTCTACAACCGCAAGGTGTTTCCCCGGCGTTGGGCCACCACTCAAAATAATTTGGCAAATGCTTACTGCGAGTTGCTGCAGGGCAACCGAGCTGAAAATCTCGAATACGCGGTTACGTGCTATCAGAGAGCTTTGCAGGTGCGGACTCGGGAAGCTTTTCCGCTGCAGTGGGCGACGACTCAAAGGAACTTGGGCCGGGTGTTTGTCGATCGCATCAAAGGCGATCCGGTGGAAAATTTGGAAATGGCGCTCGCCTGCTATCAAAATGCTTTACAAGTCTACACCCGCATCAAATTTCCCGAAGCCTGGGCTTCGATCCAAACTTACCTCGGTAGGATCTACAGTCGGCGGGTGAAAGGGGAAAAAGCCGAAAATATGGAAATGGCGATCGCCTGCTATCAAAATGCTTTGCTGTTTTGCAACCGCCAAAAAACTCCCGAACGTTGGGCAATCCTGTGTGCCTACCTCGGCCGCGCTTTCTGCGAACACCTGAAAGGGGAAAAAAACCGCAACCTCAAAAGCGCGATCGCCTGCTATCAAAATGCGGGCGAAGTCTACACCAGGCAGGCATATCCCAACCGCTGGGCCATGCTGCAAATTTATCTCGGCAGGGCTTATTCGCAACTGACCGAGGCGGAAAACTTGTCCCACATGGAAAGCGCGATCGGCTGCTATCAAAACGCCACCCAAGTCTACACTCGCGAAACCTATCCCCACCGCTGGGCTGAAATTTTATTTTATTTGGGTCAAGCTTACCGAGTTCGAGGCGACTTGCTTCGCGCCTACGGGGTTTTTACTGCTGCTGTCGATACTGTGGAATTCTTGCGTAGCGAAGTTGGGGTTGATACAGTCGATTTTGGCGATTCCCTACGGGATAGCTACGCTTCACAGACGAGTACCGCAAAAGTCAAATTAACCCGCACCTGGGCTGCACTCTATAAATGCCTGGTGCAAGTTTGCCTGGAACTCGGCGCCACCCAACCTGAATATTACGCTAAGGCTCTGGAATACGCCGAACGCCACAAAAATCGGAATTTGGTAGAACTGCTGGTTAAATGCCACTTGACTCCGAAAGCCGAAATTCCCGCAGGGGTGCGAAGCGAGTTGGAGTCGCTGCAACTGGAAATAGCGGGGGAACAGCAGCACCAAGAAGAGGGAGAACCTGATCCCAACACGACTTTG
The DNA here is from genome assembly GCF_036700445.1 of Microcoleus sp. T3_B1. Taxonomy (NCBI): domain Bacteria; kingdom Bacillati; phylum Cyanobacteriota; class Cyanophyceae; order Oscillatoriales; family Microcoleaceae; genus Microcoleus; species Microcoleus sp. T3_B1. The sequence goes on along the minus strand of NZ_JAUBOX010000014.1, from coordinate 71,001 downwards.
ATTTCTGAGGGCGATAGCCCAGGTTTGAACAGCGGTTCTCTGCTGTCGAACTCGGACTTCATGCACTTAAATCAATTGTGGAAGCAGTTTGATAGGTTGATTGCACGGGAGGTGCAGGCAAACGATCCTTTCTTCAGCCTAGCTCACAAAGTTGAACCGATCGCTTTCGAGCAAATTCGCCAATTGTTGCCTGATGACAATTGCGCTGCTGTGGTGTGGGCGAGTTTGGGGGAGTTGCTGGTTGCTTTTGTGGTGGTAAAGAGTGCACAATATCCCGCCGTTCACCTGTGTTCGTCGGAAAATGCTTTGGCTGCCGAAAGTTGGGGCCAGGAGTACCTCACCGCTTATTCTGAACAAAAAGGTCGCTGGATCAATCATCTCCCGACTCGCCTCAAACGCTTGGCTACGATGCTGGAAATCGATCGAGTGGTGGCGCTGATTCCCGACAATTGCGATCGGCTGATTTTTGTGCCGCACCGATTTTTGCACGCTTTGCCACTCCACGCTTTGCCTTTGGCGGGGAGAGACGGGTTTGAGGATGGTGGGGGAATTTTTAGGTCTGGGTGGAGCGATCGCAGCGGTTTTGATGTGGAAACCTACAGCCTTTCGGATTTTTCTCAAAGTTCGTCTTTTGGCGACGTTGCAGCGCCTGCTGCTTATTTGATCGATCGATTTACCGGAGGAATTCGCTATGCTCCTAGCTGTCAGCTATTGCTGTTGAGACAAAGTGCACACGGAGCGGCTATTGGTCGGTACAAACCCGGTTTGCAGCAGCTTTTGGCAATTCCAACTTTCACCAGAGATGCGTTCTACAGCAACATTGAAATCGGCACTATTTCCCAGTATTTTGCCAGTACAGAAGTTGTGCGCCATAAGCCGGCAATTAAAGAGGCTTTTTCCCAAGAAATGTCTGCTAATAATGGGAATTTGCCGCAGAAAATAGGGCAGTTGCAGCATAAAAAATGCGCTCACTTTGCTTGTTTGAGTTTGCTTAATTTGGCTTGGCCACTGAAATCCGCAGTGTTTTTGAGAAATGATTCTCTGAGTTTGGAGGAAATTTTTAATCTGGATTTTAGGCAATATTTTTTAGTTACTTTATCTGGTTGCGAAATTGCCGCTGGCGGAGTTAGCGGTGCTGGAGGAGATTTTGTGGGTTTGTCGGCGGGTTTGTTGTATGCTGGCACGTCTAGTGTGGTTAGCAGTCTTTGGAAGGTTAACGATGTTTCTACGCTGCTGCTGACGAGCAAGTTTTATGAAAATCTGGGACGGTTTTCTCGGTTGCAGGTGGGAGATGTGGCGATCGCGCTGGGGGACGCTCAAAGGTGGCTGCGGGATTTGACTAGCGAGGAATTGGAGGTGTTGCTGGCGGATTTTCAACCTCAAATTTCGCAAATGTTCGATCGGCTTTCTCAAAGTTCGCGCCTGATTGCGGAGGCTTCTTTGCAGCAAATTCGCAACCGCAAACCCTATCCTTTTGCTAATCCTTATTATTGGGCGGCTTTTACTGCGACTGGGGTTTAGTGATTAGTCATTAGTCATTAGTCATTAGTCATTAGTCATTAGTCAGTAGTCAGTAGTCAGTAGTCATTAGTCATCAGTCATTAGTCAACAGTCATTAGTCAACAGTCATTAGTCATTAGTTATTAGTCATTTAAAAACCAGGGCGGTTTCATTCTCAGAAAAACCAGGATTTTGTAGGGGCGGTGCCCCCGTGCCCGCCCAGGCCCAGACACGATAAATTGGGCATTTCAGCGATCGGGGCAACCACGGGGGGTTTGCCCCTACAAAAGAATGAAACAGCCCTGATTTAAAAACCCGACACTAACAACTTATTTAAAGTTATCAATGTCGGGCACAAATTCAACAAATTACCAGCAAAATTTTAGGACTTTTTGCCGAAAACTTGTTCTTTCAATGCTTGAATTTCTTGACCTAATTGTTGCCGATTGGACGATCGCAGCAAATAGCGGTAGACAAACCACACGGTGTATCCGATACCAATTAGCTCGAATGTGGGTGCTAGCAGGGGGATGTCGTTGAGTTCGTCTATTACGCCCAAAAGCACTTTCAAAGAGACAATCGAGGCTACAATTACACCGATAACAGTCAAGGGACTTTTGTACTGTTCGTAAAAGCTGCCGATGTAAGCGGGAAACTCGGACAAAATTGAGATAATTTGTTCTTTGATCTGCTGGCCCTGACTTGGCGGTTCTTCGGTAATTATGACTTTTGTTGTACCGCTTGAACTGTCTGCTTCATTTCCGGCAGGAATTTCGGTGATGATAACGGTTGTTTCTGGTTCGTTTGATGAAGTCATTTCTCCACTCGCAATAGTTTTTTGCTGGTTGGCGGCAGGTTTTTCAACTGCTGCTGCGGCTGTTTCAAGAGCCGGTATTTCGACTGCTGCAACCTCCCCGTCGGTTGGTTCAAGAGCCGACACTTCGCCTGTTTCTGTAGTCGGTATTTCGACTGCTGAAACGGACGCCGCCACTGCTTCAGGAGCCGATATTTCGACTGCTGAAACCTCTGGTTCTGAAGTCGGTATTTCGGCTGGTGAAACGGACGCTGCCGGCTGTTGTGCGACAGAAGTTTCGGTTGCAGTTTCCGCGTTTTGCTGTTCTGGGGTTGGAGTTTCGGCCGCCACACCAACACCAGGCAAATTCAAGTTGCTAATGGCATCAAGCAAACGGGTTTTAGCCGTTCCTCGCTGGTGAAGGATTACCCAAGATTCTATCAGGTCGGGGCCGTGCATTGCACCTGTCAGAGCGGCTCTGAGCGATCGCATAATTAGCCCTTTGTTAAGATTTTTCTCTTTACTGAGCTTTTTAGTGATTTTCTGAGCTTCCGCTGATGTCAGGGATGAATGACTTTCCATCGCTTCTACAACTGCTTGTAAAGCCTGTGCAGCCCCTGTTTGCTGCAATTGTGCGAGTGCTTCTTCTTCGTATTCCACCGTGGTGGAGAAGAAAACCTTACACATATCCACAGCGTCGGTTAAGCGAACGAGACTCGGGCCGATTAAAGCAGCTATTTGTTCGAGCCAGGGGCGATCGGCCTCCAAGTCAAACTCATAACCGCCTTTCTGCCACCAATAAGGTATCAGCAAATCTGTCAATTGCGGCACTGGCATTTTGTGCAGGTATTGACTGTTTAGCCAATTGAGTTTATCCCAATCAAATTTTGCACCGGCTTTGTTGACTCGATAGAATGTAAATAATTCTGCTGCTTCCGACAGTGTAAATATTTCCTGCGTTGAATCCGGCGGAGTCCAACCGAGCAAAGTCATGTAATTAACTAAAGCTTCGGGCAGGTAGCCCATATCTTTGAAGTCAGAAATCGAGGTTACGCCGTCGCGTTTAGAAAGCTTTTGTCCTTGGGAGTTTAAAATCAGCGGCGTGTGGGCAAATTCTGGGATTGTCGCGCCCAAAGCTTCGTAGAGCAATATTTGTTTCGGAGTATTGCCGATGTGATCTTCGCCGCGGATGACGTGGGTGATGCCCATGTCGATGTCATCGACAACTACGGCGAGGTTGTAGAGGGGTTGGCCGATGACGCCGCCGCTGGATGCACGGGCAATCACCATATCGCCGCCGAGGTCGCTACCTTTCCAGGTTACGGTGTCGCGTACCATGTCGTTCCAAGCGATCGTGCGATCGTCGTCGATGATAAACCGAATCACAGCTTGTCGCCCTTCGCCTTCAAAAGCTGCGCGCTCTTTGCTTGTCAAGTTGCGGTGCCGGTTGTCGTAGCGGGGGGCTTGTTTGTTGGCTTTTTGTGCTTCCCGCATTTCGTCGAGTTCTTCCGACGTGGTGTAGCAGCGGTAGGCGAGTCCATTGTCGAGAAGGGTTTGGACTGCTTGGCGGTATATTTCCAGACGCTGTGACTGAAAACTCGGGCCTTCGTCCCACTCCATACCCAGCCAGGTGAGGCCTTCGAGGATGTTATCGGTGTATTCGCTTTTAGAACGTTCTACGTCTGTGTCTTCTACCCGCAGGATGAATTTGCCGCCTTGGTTGCGGGCAAACAGCCAGTTGAATACGGCGGTTCTGGCGGTACCGATGTGTAGGTTTCCGGTGGGACTGGGGGCTAGACGGACTCTGACATTCATGTAGATTTTTGCTTTTAGATTGGGGGCGATTTGCTGGTTGGGGGAATAGCTGATGTTTAAGACTTTAAATTTTATTATATTTTGTTGCCGAATTAACAGTTGTGCTTGGCCGGTGCTTTGCCTCGAATTGTTGGATATTCGACTATCGGGCGATCGGGCGTAAAGTCTCCGGCAAGGCAGGAGAGGGCATCTTGATGATAATAGCTTGCGGGCGGCCAAGACAGGATTCACCTTTGGGACTATTTTTCACACCACAAATAACTGCTTTAGGACTACCCAAGCCGCACCTGATAACTATTGATGCTTGTAAAATGTTTGTGTGCGATCGACGACATTAAAATATATTTCCCTATGTCTGCTACTAAAACCGAGTTTTCCGAATCTGTTGCGCCCTCACCAGAGTCTGTTGCGCCTGCTTGGCAGATTGAGTTGCTGTACGACGGTGAATGTCCTCTGTGCGTGCGGGAGGTTAATTTCTTGAAAAAACAGGACGCGGGGCGAGATTTAGTGTCGTTTGTGGATATCGCGGATGATGGCTACAACCCGGAGGCCCACGGCGGAATCGACTACGAAACGGCGATGGGTCGGATTCACGCGGTGTTACCCGACGGTACGGCAATTAAAAATGTGGAGGTTTTTCGTCGCACCTACGAGATTTTAGGGATGGGATGGATTTATGCAGTTACTAAGTTACCAGCGATCGGGGCGATCGCCAATTGGCTGTACGGAATTTGGGCAGACTGGCGGCTGAAGCTGACGGGAAGGCCGGATTTAGCAACTATTATGAGCGATCGAACTCAGCGGATCGAGTGCGAAAGTCAGGGCCGCTGCCAACCCAACTCGAAATGAGTAATATTTAATAAGTTCGATCGACCTATCAGAAGATGTCACTCGAAACAGACTGCAACTAACATTAAAGATGGACTACTATTAAAGGTCAAAAAAAATGCAAGATGCAGGCTATACAGTCTTCATGGGTTTCGGTGGTCTCTGGATACTTATGGGAATTGCCGCTGTGATTTTCCTGTTAAAATCGGACGGTCAAAAACTTAGGTTTGGCAAATGGGGACTGCTAGTGGCGATTCCGATACTCGTGCCGATCGTCCTGGTTTTGACATATCAGATCGCCCGACCCTTTATTTCCTCGCACCTTTGAGGGCTGCTGGGAGTCGATCGTAACTGCAAGCAGGAGTTTTTTTGCCAGCCTTTTCGGGTAAACTGTACCGCGTAGTAGTTAGTTTACCTAAAACACTTTCTCCATCGAATGCCTAAGCCAAGTAAGCCGACAACCAAAGCTCCGACTGTACTCGATCTCTTCTGCGGTGCAGGTGGGATGAGTTTAGGTTTTCAAAATGCCGGCTGTGAGATTCTAGGAGGTATTGATAAAAATCCCCATGCCATCAGAACCCATCATAGAAACTTCCCTAACTGCACGCTTAAGCTTGATGCCCAACCGATCGAATCCATTACTGATTTAAGTGAACTTGGTCTACAGCCGGGAGAAGTTGATATTTTAATTGGCGGCCCGCCGTGCCAAGTATTTTCAGTAGTTGGCAAAGGCAAAATGAGGTCTTTAGGCAAGGATATTGAAATCGATAGGAGAAATTTTTTATACGAACACTTTATTCGATTTCTTGAATATTATAAACCGTATTTTTTTGTAATTGAAAATGTTAATTATCTCCGCAACCACTGGATATTCCCTATTTTGATAGGAGATTTGGAAAAAGGACGGCACACAAAAAATTGCGATTATCCAGGCTATGATATTAGCTCAAAAATATTAGTAGCTTCAGATTACGGCGTTCCTCAAATCAGAAAACGCCTGTTCATCGTCGGCAGGCGCAAGGGTTTAAACCTAGATTTTGAGTTTCCCGAAGTGAATACAGCTTCTCCTGTTTCTGTGGGAGAAGCAATTGAAGATTTACCAGAATTAGAGCCTAAAATTTTGTCTTTGAAAAGGAAAAATACGGCATCAAAGCAACCTGACTCTGCCACACAATACAAGTGTTTCGCGGAATCAGAGTATCAAAAGCTGATGAGAAGCAAATCTGACAAAACAGTAATGAATCATCTTTGTCGCGCTCACAATGACAAAGATTTGTATATATTTAGCATCATGCCTCAAGGAGGAAAATATAAAAATATACCTGACGAGCTTAAACGCTATAGCGATAAGATTTTTGAGGATAAGTACAGACGATTGGAATCGCATAAACCTTCATGGACGCTAACAGCACATATGCAGAAAGACTGTTTAGCTTATATTCATCCAACTCAGACTAGAAGTATTTCTGTGAGAGAGGCTGCAAGACTGCAAAGTTTCCCCGATCATTTTGTATTTGACGCACCTATGACTCGGATGTTTGAGCTAGTTGGCAATTCTGTGCCACCTCTTCTAGCGGAGGCAATCGCCAAACCAATTGTCGAGCAAGTACAAGCGTACCATGCAAGTCTTTAGCTCAATTATCCCTACCATTTATAGGCGAAACAGATGCGAAATTAAGCAGGCTGTCAAAGCACTTAGAGATAGTGCTAACCTCGGCATCGCGGAGAACAATACCCAATTCGTAATTTTGTTTCATGCCCCGCATACTTAAATTAGCAGAACCAATCAGAGCAACTGAGCGATCGACTACAATTAGTTTTGAATGCAATTCCTCAACCGAGTCATTAAAGTTATAAACTTGACAATAAGGATAAATTTTCACTAAATTGAAAAAATATTTTTGAATGTCTTGAGGCTGCTGGTGAAAGCGGTTAATAATTACTTCAAACTTGATGCCGCGCTTCAGGCAATCTTCAAACTCTGCAAGGATTTCGTCAGCACCACCGGTTACAGAATACGCACACAGTAAAACCTCGCTTTCTGCATTTCTCAACATATCTGTCAAAGCCGATCGAACAGAGCGGACACCGCTCCCCATCCAAGTCACTCCAGTAACTACTGTTTGAGCTTTCACGGTAAATTGTCCAGTAACAATCGCCTGTCGAGTAAAGTATTCCTGTGTTCGCAGGAAGTTTCAGAAATTAACTGGCAAGCATAGCAAGCAGCACCGTTTACCTTGTCTTCTCCAAATTTTTCCTCAATGCAAATGGGGTCATTGGAACAAGCATCTACATTGCGAAGAGCAGATTTAAGGATGCGATCGAAATGGGGAACTAATCCAATTAATCCTCCCAGGGTACCGTCGCCACCCGACTGTGCTGTGTAAAGCAGCAATCCTCCTGATGTTTGATTGTTAGTTGTGCAAATATAAACTCGTTCTCGGATGGCCGCTGAAGAGTAGCCAGAATCAACTGAAAGTGCTGTGATTAAACGGTGAGATAGTGTGTGCCACCAGATAAACACAGGATGTAAATATTCTTCTGTAGTTCCTGGCATAGCCCTTATTTTTCGGTAGGGTTCGGGTGAATTATACGCAGCTAGCCAGCGCTGGTAGGCTTCTCCCTGTAAAGGAAAGTGTTCGGGAATTCCTTTAGGTTCTTCATCAGATATAAAATCAATAAAAATCCCTTCGCCAAATAACTCAACGCCTGGATGCCAAGCAATACTCTCATTAGGTGGCAGGTACTCAACCGGGACAATTTTAGGCTGATTCTCTTCGTTATCTGTATCAATAGGCCGGGTGTAGCCAATTTGTACCATGACCACTCGCAACCTGCTTAGGGGTGTTACCCTCAACGTTCGACCTGAATCTAAGGTGAAGTTTCTAACATTTTCTATATACACTTCAAATTGATTCGGGCCTCCTGGTTTATCAGCTCTCTGAGGTGGCGCACCATAACAAGCAGCGTTCCGCAAGCTGATAAATTCATCCTGTCTGAGTGTCGCTTCTGTCAAATCTTTAGGATTGTGTATTTCACCTAAAATGTCGGAGATAGCCCCAAGAATCTCAGCTTCATCATATTGCTTGATAGTTGCAGCAATTGTCGGGTCAAGTCGCTGTCCTTTGACTAAATTATCCAAAAGCTGAACTAGCATATTTTTTGAGTTTACAGGCCAAGCCACAAGAACATCTAAAACAGCGCGACTCTGAAGCAAGCGGTGTAAAGCGGTGTCTAGAGGAGGAATTGTGAGTGCCGATCGAATTTCAGACACTCGCAAGTTAGCAGCACCGCGTTGAATTATTTTAGCTGTTCTTGCACAGACTCCACCATCTTCGGAGCCTCGTTCTAGAAATCTACCTCTACATGGAAATCTTCTAGAGTAAGCATTTCCAAAATTTTCCCTAGCATCACAATTTGGACAAGTAATCTGAATGTTTCCAATGGCACCTCCACCGCCTTCCCATTTGTAGAAGTTTGAACCCGAACATTTACCCCTGTGTTTCATTAGCGAACCCCAAGGAACTTCATCTAGATGGCCGTGAGAGCAAGCCAAAACAAAACGCACAGCTTCTTCGCGAGATTTAGCCCATACTTCTCCCCAATTATTGCTCGGACGCTGTTGGTGACAGTTGGGACAGCCAATTAAAGACTGAGGTTCGTATCTGTAGAGAATGCCGTGAGTAGGACACAGCGACCACCTCGGAAAATTGTAGGCATTATGTACGACTCGATTTTCTTTGCATCCTAATTCAGCATTAGAGGGAATCCGAAAGATTTTTTTGTTATTCAATAGAGTTTGTGAAAGTCGCAAATCTCGAATTTCATAAGCATCAGGATGGCTATTATCAAATAGCCCGGAGTGGCTGGGAGCAGCGATAACAAGCGGGCCATCTGGCGTTTCCAGAATGCTGCTCGGCCCAAAAGTTGTAATGTACTGTGAAGGCCGCAGAGATTGACCTTTAGCTGCCATAAATTAACCTCGTTGATTTTTTGGGTTGGGCTGATTGGAGCGAATACTGCCAAAGCGTGTCATTCCTTCTACTTCACGCAATGACTGGGGAGCATTCCGATAGACGACTGTAAAGTTTCGTTCTTGGTGTTGTTCGTCTCCCAAGACAACCGGCAAAGTTGGGTCTTTATCGATCGCAGGCTCTTGATAAACAAGATTGTTCTCATTTTCTGCGACAGTTTGCCAGCGATCGAACCCTCCTCGCACTTCGCGGTCAACTTGGTCTTCTGGCGGACGGCGGATCGGCAGTTGAATTTGCGATCGCCTGTTAATTACTTGATTAATCCTCTGTAACTCTGTCGCTGAGTTGCGGTTATTTTGCATGACAGAAGCATTGGTTTTTGCCGCCCATTCTGGTGCAACTAATTCTCCCTGAATTTCTCTCGCTTGTCGCAGCAATGCGACTGCTACCGGCCCCATGCCTCGCTCTCTAGCCCTAGCAGCGAATGGTGTTACTGTAATTGGCTCAACATATCTATAAATTGCCCTGTGATACCCGGTAAAAAACTCGTAGTGGTCTAAGTCTCTCGGACGGCTAGCCCTAAAGAAAGTAATGACTAACCCTCCTTGAGAACGACCCACGCGACCCGTAGCTTGAATATAGGATGAAGTTGTTTTGGGCTGCCCATTTACTATCATTAAACCCAGGCGATCGATATCAACACCTGTCCCAAACATTGATGTACTTAAAACAATATCTTTAGCTTCGGGCAATTCTTGTCCAAGGCTAGTTAATAACCCCGGCAATTCAGTAGAATCCTTACGGCTAGAAAGCTCGACTTCTTCACCTAATTCTCGTTCAGTCACTTCTCTACTACTTGCCACATACCTCAGTCTTTCAGGAATATCTTGACGGTAAAGGGTCAAAGCTCCTGCTAACTCTCTAATCGCATTGAAATAACCTACCAGCGTCCAAAAAGGATCGCAATCTGTATCATTATATTCTGCTTGTCTTAATTCCCAAACACTTTGGAGCATTGATGAATAAAGCCGAACGATCGGAGTTTGAGCACCTTTGCCGGGAGCACAAACTCCAACATAAAGGCGACCGCTAGGATGCCGAGAGTTTGCGTCAGTATCTATCGGGTGAACATTCGCTGGCGTTCTGGCGAAAAAGCTATCTGCTGCTGACAAGCTAAGAGGTGGAAATTGAAAAACACTGCGATCGAACAGGCATTGTATTTGCGATTCAGACTGCCGTACTGTTGCAGTAGAGGCAATATATTTAGGGCTGACAATTTGACCGCGACACATTTGTTCGCATAAAGTATCAACTGCTGTTTCGTAAAGCCCTACCATGCTGCCTAGTGGCCCTTCAATCAAATGCAGCTCATCTTGAAGAATTAAATCTGGCGGTGCGAGGTAATTTACATTTTTAATATGCGTTCGTGGTGACGGATCGCCAGTCCCTCCATTATCGCGGTAATAGCCTGTTCTGCTGTGATAATGATTAATGTTGCCAAAAAGCGCTCCGGCTCTTGGCTCAAATGCTAAACGGGCAAATTTATCAACTGTCGCAACCAGTAAAGAAGGAATTCGAGAATAAATTTGGTCATCCGCTGTAAAAGCTGATATTGGTATTTTTAAAGAGTAACAATTTTGTGAAAAAGCGTCTATTGGTTTTTCCCAAACAAAATTATTAGGAGCATCTAAGAGAGACCCTCTATATTTATTGTTTAATTGCAGGGGAACTTTCTCATTCCATTGTTTTTCATTGTTTAATTCGCACTTGGGGTTTGAACAGTAAATTTCAAAATTTTCGATATTTTCAGCACCTCCCGTTCCTGTATATACTTTCTTAAAATATCCAGATCTACTGATTCTAAAAGCAACTAATTCAGCACCCACCAAGTGAGGCTTTACCTGATTTCTCCACCAATCGTCTAATTTTCCTGAAAAAACTCTAGCACTTGCTTTTAATTTAAAATTAATTGAAAGTGTGATGTAACCTTCAGCCGTGCTGTTGTTAGACACCGAAAAAACAGGAGCCTCTGTCATCTCTTCTAAAGGGTTCACTTGGCGAGAAAGGAATTCGGGATTCACATCACCTTTCATTACCACATGAATAGTATGTCCCTCTTGCTTTGTACCCAAACCATCTTTCGGAACAGCCAGAATTGAGCTGCAACAAGGACAGTTAAGAATTTGAGCAGGTTCTCCCTCTGCTTTTTGACCTTTTAGGGCATCAATAGCACCAGTAATCTTGAGGTGTGGCAATCCTTTTAGACTATTGGGCGTAACACTTCCACCAACCCACAATCCCGCCGAAAAGCGAGTAGTTCCCCAAATATTACTATCTTTCCAACTGCAATTTTTAGGTCGCCAGCCGACAGGACGACCTTTCCCTAAATTTTCAACTCGCAATACTTCACAAGCAACAATTAAACCCAAAGCTCGACGAAACTGTTGAATAGTTAGGAGTCGGAGAGTATATCGGGAGATGACGCTAACACCGTGTCCAGTACGATCGCCATTAGTATCTTTCTCAGACCTCAATCTCCTCAATCCCATCGTAAAAGCAGCTAAACCCAAATAAGCCTCTGTTTTGCCACCGCCAGTAGCAAAAGCGAGTAAATCGCAAGTTCTGCGATCGGGATGCAGGGGGTTAGCAATTGCTGGAATATTCATCAAGACAAATGCAAGTTGAAACGGCCGCCACCTGAAATCCCCTCCTCTTCCCTTCCAAGATGCCTGCAAATCGATCGCTTTATTAGCCAAGCAGAAAGCCAGTCTAACTTCCTCATTTCCAACAATCAAATCAATGGCTTCTTGCATTCGCTGCAGCGCGCGATCGCAACTTTCTAAGTGTCTGTTACCAGCTCTCAGATATTTACAATCTAACTCATTAACTCTAGCTTGTTGTTGACTTATCCAGACTCCATACCCATCTACAAGAGGTTGAAGAGCCTCGCGCATTGCAGTATGATTCCAAGTTTCTGCGAGTTGTGCCGTGCTGAGTTCTGGTGTCTGTCCTGTTAATTCTAAATTCCAGTCAATTTCAGGAGATTGGATGGGGTAGCAAGGGACATATTCTGTGCGACAGTCAGGCTTTACAAACTTTTGCCCTTGCTGTTGTCCATATTGAGAATCGACAACTTCCCCGTCAATCCACCGCAAGGGATTTTCTCCCTGACAAGGACGTTCTGGGTCTATCTCTTGCCAGACAGCAGCGCACAAATGACCCCGCGCATAAGCTTGATACTGTCGATAAATTAGTGCTAATGACTCATCTTCTTCTTCAAGACTTCCGGGTTCGGGAACTTCCGCTGCAGGCTCGAAACTATCGAAAGGCAAAAGCTCTGTATTTTCTGCACAAACCACTCGAATTTGAGGTTGAAAAATCATGTCACTTGTCTCAAACCGTCGCTTTCCCGATTCTGCCATCGGGTCGATAAGACAAGTCTCATTGACTAAGTAAATCGATACTTTGTAAGTATTTTTACCCCGCTGTACGCTGCGAATACTAATTCTAACCGCGTCTATTTCTGGTATTGGTGAAGGTTCTGCAACAGGAATTGGTTCTGGTGTGAGATAGCAGTTGGGAATTCGCCTGAAGACTTGCTTGCCGCGCGGATCTTTCTCATCTTTATATCGCGCCCAAGTTGCACAAAAAACTATCTGCGGCTGATGTTCATCAGTAGCCCGAACAATAAAAGAAATCCCCATAGAACGGGGTAGAGATTTTGGATCTAGAACTGGGGCGGAGGCTGCAACTGGTACTTCTTCCTCCGAGTCGTCATCGGCATATTCGTCTATCCCAGTCCCTAAAGTTTCAGCTTCCCCCTCAATTTCTCTGGCATCTTCCTCGCTGGCATCTCTGGGGATCAGGACACCCGTGATGAATTCGTTGCGGGGTTCTTGATTGCTTGGCAGAACCTCGTAACAAGACTGTCTGGGGCCAAGAATTTCTTGTCTGAGACTCAGTAGCAGTTCTGTGCGTGCTGACACAATTTACCTTCTGATGTTGATCTAGGCTTTGTGAAACAAACGCTTGTACTGTGAAAACTCAGTACAAGCGGTTATTTTTCAGCATATCGCCTTTTTCAGCAATCTGAACATTTTCTATTTTGAACGGGACAGACGGGGCTCGAACCCGCAACTTCCGCCGTGACAGGGCGGTGCTCTAACCAATTGAACTACTGTCCCTCGTTTTGCCGTTTTTTCAGGCACAATTTCTATTATGCCTATCACTTCACCTTTTGTCAAGAGGTTTTTTGAACTTTTATTTGGAAGCCCAAAATTTGAGTCTCTTGCAACGGGCTGAAGTTGTTGTCGCTCACCAAAATCAGACCTCTGCTAGCATCCGCCAGGGCGGGGCCAAATGTCAACCCCTCAATGTTGTCTAGGGGAATTTTCAGCGTTTCCAAATCCAGCAGCAGGCGTTTTTGAGCGGGAGAAAGCTCGCCCAGACGGCTTTTGAGGCTTTCGAGTGCTTCAATACGATCGCCCTTTTCCAGAGAAATCTCAAAAATTCTGATAGTTGTGCCGGTTTCCAGGGAGAAAGCACGCTCTAAACTCAGTAACCGATTATCGTCGATCGCCAATAAATCCACTAAACCGTTAGTAGTTAATTTTCCCACAGGATTCGCACCAGCGGGTAGCGGTTCGGTGATGTAGAGAAACGACGCTTCTGGATTGCCGCTCACCGCATCGTAGCGCAAAATCCGGCACGGGCTCCCGGTTTCCAGGGAAGGTACAGCGCCATCTTGAACCAACGCGTTTTCGGTAGCGGTGAATAGGTATTTGCGATCGGGCGTTAAAGTTAAACTTTCAAAAGCGAGATTGTTGCGGATGCCTTTAGTACCCTTGTCATCCGGCAAAAATAGTTCAGGAATTGCCAGCGTTTTCAGGAGTTTACCATCGAGGGAGAACTCTTTGATAAAAGGATTTATTTGGCGATCGACATCTCCCTCAGAAGAAACAAACACGCTATTGCCAGTAAAAGCTATCCCTTCCGGATCTAAACTTAATTCAGGAAAACCTTTGCCGTTTTCATCTAATAAAGTAGTGACACCAGTAAAAGTAATTTGCTCTTTTTCCAGTTTCCCAGATTGCAAGTTAATTTTGAGAGTATAGAAGCGCGCCGGAGCCTTGCTGCTGCGGTCATCAGAAATGGCATAATAAACTTGTTTCTCGGCATCATAAGTAATGCCCGAAAGTCCGCCAATTTCCGTCCCCTGAAACGGAGAACCTGTAGGAAATATTGCTCGGTCGATAAAATTTATTTTCGTAACGGCGAAAGATTGAGCTGACTGGTTTACCCAAATAGCAACACTTGCTGCCATCAAAAAACAGAAAATAAATATAGTTGCTTTTATTAGATTTCGCATTTGATGAATAAGTAGGCTATTAAACTATTTCACTTTGAGCCTGCATATTGGGGCGGGCAAGATGCCCACCCCACAATAATTTTACAGGAGGCCGAATACAAGAAGTGTAATATTTTTCAAAATGCCAACCGAATATTTTTTAGCTTAACTACCTTCTTCTTCCCTTTCTTCTTTCGCGCCCTTCGCGCCTTCGCGGTTCATTACATCTAAAAATCACGGCTCATGATTCAGCAAAAAATTGGTCAACCAATCTTTAACTATGTATGTAGCCCGACAGTCGTCCTCATTGTACCGGACGATCGCCTCCAAGAGCGATCGATCGCCAGTTTTGAGCCAATCGTCGTACCAGCAGACGCACTGAGCACCATTAGCCTTAGCATCTCGCCAGTCAAAACCCAACCAGCGGGCAATTGGTTTGAGTGCGTAACTTTCCACCGGCATAATCGCCTTTTGTGTCACTTGTTTGTGAATATCTACAAACCGTTTCAGCACAGGTTTCCACAAATAAGCGGGAGTATTGTAAAGTTTAGCCAGTCGCTTAAAAGTCTTGACTTCGTAGTCGCAAAAGTGGAAAATCGGAGCAATAGGATAAGCCCACATTAATTCTAAAAATTGCTGCCAGATTGCACCTTCCTCTGCTGCTGATTCTGCTAAAAAACCGTGGAATTTTTCCGTATTGTTGTACCTGTCAACAACTAAGACTCCGTGGAGGTAATCTAAGTTTAACTCGGGTTCGGCTTCAATATCAAAGTAGAGTTCGATTGGGGCGATCGGCAAAAAGACAGATTGGGAATAGGGAATTGGTTTCTTGCGGAGGATTGGCGCAGGTATAGAAGATGTCGCAGGCTTATTTTCTCTAATTTTTATTTCCTCAACTGCGATGCCATTCAAGATATTGTCTACAATATCTGGTACTATTTCAGATGAGTTAAGTTCTTCTGAATTCTCACTTCTACGTTCTTCTCGATCGTTAATCCCTGTATCCGTGTCAAAATCCGTGTCTTGCCTTCCTTCTTCCTTCTTCCCTCTTCCGACTTCCATCGGACTGACATCCGTTACATCCGTTACAAAATCCGTTGCCGAACTTCCTTCTTCCCGCAACAGCGGTTGATTTAGCAAGTGCGATCGAGCTTGCTGCACCACATCAAAAGCAACTCTGTCCGGGAATTCTGGATACTCAGCAAGCAGTTCGGAACTAGCATTAGCGAGAGCTTCTACATCAGTAATTTCGAGAGTTTTTAGTCTAGCATAGCGGCTGGCAGTAACTCCCGGCAATAAGGAAAGATGTTTAATAGATTCTGCTTCGGCGTGACAGATAGTATACCAACCGCAAAGATTGCACTTTTGCCGGGAAATAAACACCTCTGGTTTATCCCGATTTTCTATCATCTGAATGCAATCATCTAAAATCTCGAACATCTGAGGAGTTCGCTGGTCGAGATTCACCTGCCACCACCCTTTTTTTCGCAGCATCAGCCACGCAGCCTCGGGCATTGTTTCCTGTACGGAAGCTAAAACTTGGGCGTGAAAAGCAGCGATAATTTGATACTCTTGTTTTGGTCGCTTGCTAAGCCAAATATCCGCAGTAATATAACTCCAATTGCCAAATTTTGATTGTCCCGGCTGTTTGATTAATAAATGGGGGCGGCTGATCAGGGTAATGTTTGAAGAGGGAAGATTGGAGGATGAAAAATGAACGGGAGTTTCGGGGATTTCGCCAAATTCGGGGAAATATTGACTGTCAATTCCTACCAGAGAAGTTGTTGCGCCGTTGGTTTGACCGAATTCGCCCTGGATCAGAACTCCTCGGTAAATGCGATCGACCCCTTGCTGCATTAAACTCAATGTAGCGGCCGCGCCGGCTTCCCAATCCCCTCTAGGATAATATGGTTGTTGGTAAGTCTCGTGTTCCAAAGCTTGCTGCTGGTATGCGGCGCTGTCGCGCATCAGTTTCAGCAGAAAGTCGCTGGGGGGGTCGAGTTGTTTCCAGTCTCCGCAGGTATCTAAAAATGCTCGGAGATGGCATCGCTGATAGGAAAGTAGTAGTTTGTCAGTTATTAACATTTAGTATTCGCAAGGCATAGAGTATCAGGCAAAAGGTATAAAATTCACAGCATTACTTATTCAATATTAACGCTATCAATAATTCGCCAGAAAAAATGACAAAGGACAATCACCGGCAACAATTCCCAGCTTTGGCCAATAAAGCTTATTTTAACTACGGCGGACAAGGGCCGCTGCCTGAGCCTGCTTTAGACGCGATTTATCAGGCTTACAAACGGGTGCAGCTTGGGGGGCCGTTTTCGGGGGAGGTGGGGGCTTGGGTGGTTCAGGAGGCGATGCTGACGCGACGTGCGATCACATCTGAGTTGACCGTACCTCCTGAAACCATTGCCCTAACTGAAGATGTCACCGTCGGCTGCAATATTGCGCTGTGGGGCATTGACTGGAAAGCAGGCGACCATTTGCTGCTTTCTGATTGCGAACACCCCGGCATTGTAGCTAGTGTAATGGAACTTCAGCGCCGTTTCAACATTGAGGTTTCGATTTGTCCGTTGACGGCTACTTTGAATGAGGGTGATCCGGTGGCGGTGATTGCTGATAGTTTGCGGCCAAATACTCGCTTGTTGGTAATCAGTCACATTTTGTGGAATACTGGCCAAGTTTTGCCTCTGGCTGAGATTGTGAAATTATGTCATGAACCCCCCCTAACCCCCCCTTGCCAAGGGGGGGGACAAGAGGGGTTTTCCCTGATTCAAGGGGATGGGGAAACAGATATAAAACCCCCCCTAACCCCCCCTTGCCAAGGGGGGGGACAAGAGGGGTTTTCCCTGATTCAAGGGGATAGGCAAGAGGATTTTTCCCTGATTCAAGGGGGGAGACAAGAGGATTTGTCTGCAAAGAAGCACAAAGTTAGGGTGTTAGTTGATGCGGCTCAGTCTGTGGGGGTTTTGCCTTTAAATTTGATTGAATCAGGGGTTGACTTTTATGCTTTTACTGGTCACAAATGGTGGTGCGGCCCGGAAGGTTTGGGGGGACTTTATGTGAGTGCTGAAGCTTTGGCAGATTTGCATCCGGTGTTTATCGGTTGGCGGGGAATTGTGACGGATGCTAATGCTAAAGTTCTTGGGTGGAAGCCTGGATCGCAGCGCTATGAAATTGCGACTTCGGCTTATCCTTTGTATGCGGGTTTGCGGAGTGCGATCGCCCTGCAACATGAATGGGGTACGATTGAAGAAAGGTATGCAGAAATCTGCCGTTTGAGTAAGTATCTCTGGCAGCGTTTGTCGGAACTTCCCGATGTGGAATGTTTGCGAAAATCTGCGCCGGAAGCTGGTTTGGTTTCGTTTCGATTAACTAATGGGATGCCGCACAAAAAGCTTGTCGATTTGTTGGAAAAACAGGGGATTATGGTAAGGACTATTCTTAATCCTGATTGTGTGCGGGCTTGTGTTCACTATTTTACAACTGAGGCGGAGATTGATAGGTTGGTTGGGGCGATCGCCATAACGTAGGGTGCGTCGCCTTGAGCTATTTCAAATAGCTGGAAAATCTCATAGCGACGCACCTACAAAATTAGAGGCGATCGCACTCCAATCCGAAAAATATTATTTCAAACTAGGATGCAAGAGGCGTTAGTTTTTTGTGGGATTTACCTTATAATATGGTAAGTAGGTTGCAAGCACATTTTTTGAATTTGGTAAGTAAAAGCGTGAAGATAATTTTAGAGTAATTACGGAGGGCAATAAACGATGAATTTAGAGCAAGCAGTTTTAGATAAGTTGCGGGCATTGCCCCCTGAACGACAGCAAGAAGTTTTAGATTTTGCTGAATTTCTTCAACAAAAAACTATGGCTAAACGACCGCTAAAGAGTGCCAAAGGGTTGTGTGCTGATTTAAAAGTAGATATTACGGAAGAAGACATCGCCCAAGCCCGACAAGAAATGTGGGGAAATTTTCCCAGGGATATTGTTTGATGCCCTCAGTCGTAGCAGATACCCATACCCTAATTTGGTACATTTTTGAACTGCCAAGATTGTCGCCAGCAGCATTAACAGCATTAGAGCAAGCGGTTAATGAGGGAAATTTTATCTACTTTTCCGCAATTACAATTGTAGAAATTTCTTACTTGATTGAGCGAGGGCGTTTGGCAGGCGAGGTGCTGACACGAGTTTTAAATGCTGCGGACGATCCAAATGTGGGGATTATGCTAGCACCTTTGGATCGCAATATCTCGGCAACTATTCAACAAATTGACAGGGCAACGGTTCCTGATATGCCAGACAGGATTATTGCGGCTACTGCTTTATCTTTGAGTCTTCCGTTAGTTACTCGCGACGCAAAAATTCAAGCGTTAACTACTATTCAAACAATTTGGTGAGTATGACAGGAAACTCTCTTCGTTCCCTACAGTAATACCTTCGGGTGCGTCGCTTCCCGTAGCTATTTCAACTAGCAGGAAAATCTCACAGCGACGCACCATACAAATAGCAATATTGTGTCACCACACTTCGTTCCCCACAGCAACTCCACTGTCAATCTCATTATGAAGATTCTCAGGCGCGATCGCCCCAACCAACTCCTCAAGCGAATACCGCCGACGAACGATAGGCTCGATAATTTGTTCGGCGACAATAGAGGCGTCTATTTCCTGACAGTGGACTGCATAAAAAGCGAATACATCGTTCACTTGAGCTTCACTTAAATCATACTCAGCGGCAATTTGATTTAGCGAAAAACCCCATTTATGGGCTGCAATGACTACTGTTTGCATCCGCAACCGAGTGCTAAATAGAGAGATTATGGGAGCAGGAATGTACGGACAAATAATTTTTCTTTTCCTCTAATCTCTAATCTGTAAAGATAAATTATGGATATTAATACGATGATTGTGCTTAAGGCTCGCAAATTAAATAACTTACAATTGTAATTGTTATTGTGGGGTGTCCCGCCCGCCCGTCCAAAAAGGGCGGGCGGGACACCCCACTTTCCTTGTGTAAGTTATTTAATTCTCATTCCTAAGCTTATAATTTAAGTTCCAGGCCTGTAGGGTGCTTTCATAAAGTTGTGGCTAATACGCCTCAATTAGTGTTACTTTAGCAGCACTACTCCGGACAGTTTTTGGAACGAGACTACAAGCTTACGCGGCGCAAGGATCATAAATAAAGTCCAATTAAATGCAACGAGCGGGGTGGAGCTGACATTGATTTAATTATCCACAGGGGCTGCGAAGTCAACCGAGAATAAGCCATTGGGCCATATAAAAACTGTCCGGACTATTGAGCAGGAGACGTTTAAAAAAGTATTCTGCTAAAGTTAAATAAATATCACACTTCTTGAGGTACGAGGGTAAATGATTAACAAGTTGTTAAGCAAAGTAACGATCGCTGCGGGGCTGTCACTGCCCCTGTTAGCGCTGACAGCAGCTAGCGTTTTCGCTGAGATAATCAAAATTTCGGTAATTAACAACAGCGGCAAGACGATGACAGCCATCTATATCGGCCCTCCCGATACAAATGATTGGGGAAAAAACGAGCTACCGTCCCCCATTGCCGATCGGGAAACGCAAAATTTTTCTTGGGATCAAGCTGACTACGGCGGCTCGGAAGCGGGCTGTATTTTTGATGTCAGCGCCGAATACTCAGACGGCAAATCCACTGAGTTATATGGTGTTGACCTTTGTAAAACGCCTACGCTCAACTTCAAGAAATAGATAATGTAGGCAAAAACCGAGTTTTTTCCAGTCTGATATTCACCAAAAAGATTTTGGATTGTGGAGAAACCCGGTTTTTGCGATCAACTGATTTTCAGCAAAAAATCGAAAATCGAGTTAGGAGAGAAGTAAGGCGAGCGCGATGGGAAGCTGGAAAATGGGCGCGAGCGCAACACCTATTCCCCAAGATAGTGAGTAAGAAGTTTGTTCGCCTCGTCATCCATCTGTTCACTGCTCAAAGCTATGCTTTAAGATTGTGAACAGATGTAATCCTCATCTCACAAGCCTTTCATCTCTTTTTTTGTCAACTCCTAATACTGTACCGATGCCCTAGCTAGTAATATTACTCTGAGGAATTTACCGATACTTTTTTGCTAACATTTGCTAACAAATACATAAGTTGAGATCAGATATCAACCAAGGCGTATCAACCGATGCCCGTAGAATTTTCTACAAGCACTTATATTCTTGCCTTCAGCTTGGTTATCGCTTACAGCCCCACGCCAATCTGATTATTTGCTTTGATAATGTAGAGGCAACTTATTTATATAGCGGTTGCGTACTACCAAGGTTTTTCACCTACATCTGAGTGGCTAAATTCATTCTATATGACATGAAGACCAGAAGGCAAATGTAAGTGATTGTTAGCAAATGTCAGAAAAAGTCTTACTGTTAATCAACCTTTGGTAAAATAATGTATATACAGAGTATCTACAGTGTAGCGACTAAGCGGATGTTTGACAAGCACAGAAAATCTGATAAAAAAGCCGTAAAGCATAGCTATCCCGTAGCCGATCGCCCTTTTCGCCCAAATTTCGACCTACGCACCCTAACAAAAGAAACCGGGTTTTTCACTAAATCTGCCATTTCCATGCAGTATCTTCGCAAAAAACCCGGTTTCTGAGCTCTCAGGCCCAAGTCCTATTAGTGACTGTGCCCGTGCCCGCCATGAGAATGCCCGTGATCACCATGAGAATGCCCGTGATCACCATGAGAATGCCCGTGTCCCCCATGAGAATGACCGTGCCCTTCATGAGAATGCGCGTGCTCGCGGTGCGCCGCAGCCAAACTCGGATTAACAGCGATCGCAGTTTCACTCAACAACGCTTCAATCTGCGGATTTGCCCACTCAGCGGCCATTTTCAGAAACTCTGGATGGTCGTTAACGCAAGGCAATTTGCGGTAAGTAACTCCTTGACGCTGTTTCTGCAAAGACTCAATAATGTGGTCTACATCTAACAAAGTTTCGTGATTTTCTGTCGCAAATCCGATCGGCATAAAGACGATCGCAGTTGCACCCAGATCGATCAAATTCTTCGCAGCTAATGTCGCATCCGGCTGTGTCCATTCAATCAGCGGCGTGTCGTGGTTCAGCCAACCCACCGAAATCAAAGGATAGCGATACATCAAACGTTCCCGCACGCGATCGTACAAAGCTTGACTTTCCACAATACCCGAAGTAAAGCCCTTCGCCTTGTGCGGACAACCGTGATTCATCAGCACAATCCCAATCTGAGAAGGCAAATGCGCTACAGCTAAATCGTTCTTAATTTCCTCTTCAACCAAATCCGCCATTAGCTGGATGTAAGCAGGTTCATCGTAAAAAGAAGGAATGTAGCGCTGTCCTTTTACCCAATGTTCCTTACCATCAAAGGTTTGTGCTAAAGCTTTATTCACCTGTTCGACAGCAATGCCGCTGGTGAAAACAGAATCAACTACCAACAGCGGATAAATCAGAATTTTGTCAAATCCTTCTGCTTGAATTTGCGGGATTACTTGTTCCGGCAAAAACGGCGCGCAAAAGTTAAAAGCTTTGAACACTTTTACTTTATCGCCCCATTTCTCCTGTAAATTCTTTTCAATCCCAGCCCGCTGCTGTTCAAAAATTGCATTGTGCGGCGAAACGAATTGACCGTGTTGGTGACTCCACTCGTGCAAGTCAAAGATTGCTAAAATCTTCGCCAGCGGCGGATAAATCCAAAGCGGTACTGGCGCAAACTTTGCCGTAAGCAAATTTAAAGCTTGTTCGTTGTAGTTGGCAAAATCGTCGTAGCTTTCGACTTCGCCGTAACCCATCAGCAATACAGCAACGCGATCGTTACTTGCGGGTGCTGCAGATGTTTTGAAATCGATTTTTTCTGGAGAAGCAACCACTTTGTATTCCTCAATTTTATTTATTCTAAGAGATCCAGGCAGGATGAAGGGGGAATGGGAGATTTTTCATTGTGTGCGATCGCACGACTGACGTGCGCGGGGCTGATTCCCGGTTTCTTGGCCCATACTTCCCGGTCAAACCTCTTATTTATCCTAGAAACCGGATTGATGGGCATCACTCCTAAGTAGGTTTTTTGACCAAGAATTTCAAAGGTGGTACCCGCCACGTGATTTATCCGTGGAATCAATCCCAAATCGAAAATCCTCACACCGCCGCATTTATCCGTGGGGTCAATCTAAAATCTAAAATCTCAAATCTAAAATCGATTGACCCTGACCCGAAATTCGTAGGGCAGCTAAGCTGGCAGGCCTCTAATTTTCACAATCCTGTTTCTTTAAGCTTTTGTGGGGTCAGCTTCGACGCCGCCGGAAAAGTTAAATCTAAATACAGAACAGCTTAAAACTAGAATCAGCCTTTGCTAAGCTTGACAGGGCATGGGGCCGGGGGGGATAACTTTTATGTTTTCTTAAGACTCCCTGACCTTGCCTAAGATTAATGCGGTTTGGAGCGTTCCCAGCATTTAACTTGGGGGGATACTCTTCAAACTTGACTCTATTATAAGTTTAACACCCTATCCCCTGGGGTAGTATATGATATAGTAGGCATATGATAAAGTTATGTTGCGAACTATATTAACTTTCTTGACGAACTATGAGACTGGTAATTTGCCCCGGATTCCACGAACCAAAGCTAACCGACTGTTTCCTGACGGGACTTTCGGGGCTTTGGGGACTGGTAGCCGATCGCCCAAACCAGCAAATAGTCGATCGTGTCAAGATTTTTCCCGCTCATAAATATCCACCTTTCTCGGCTCTTGACATATTGCACTTTTTGTGCACCGAAGACTTAGCAGGAGAAAGTCTAGTATTTGTCAGCTTTTCGGCAGGAGTAGCCGGGGCGATCGGGGCGGCTTGGATGTGGCAGCAACTCGGCGGCAAAGTCGGGGCATTTTTTGCCTTAGACGGTTGGGGAGTACCCCTGGGGGGCAATTTTCCGATCCACCGAATCAGCCACGATCGCTTTACGCACTGGAGTTCGGCAATTCTCGGTGGCGGTGGAGAAAGCTTTTATGCAGATCCCGCGATCGAACATTTGGATTTATGGCGAGCTCCTCAAACGGCAAAAGGCTGGCACGTCAGCCAAACCGCCGCCGGCATTGAGACTGTCGCACCCACAACCGCAGCAAAATTTTTAGTCCACCTATTGAAACAATACGGAGTCCAATCAGTTGTTTAATCTAAATTTAGTATCCTCAGCGATCGCACCTATTGCCACCATCGCCCGCCTCGACAATTCTCTCACTTCAGCCACAACCAACAGCATCAAACAGTGGTTGATATTTGGTGCCTCAGCTTTTTTAGTCTCAATTCCCGTCTTCGTGCAAGCACCGTTAGTGCGCTTATATCCAACCATCAGTTTGCTGTCAACTATCCCCTGGTTCGTTCTGAGTTTAATTCTAATTTTCCGCCCCAAAACACAACTTTGGGGAGATTTATTATTAGGATTTGCCGGATGTTGGCTCGCAGGTTCTATCTATTGGGGCTGGTTTAGATGGGAACCAATTTTACATCTACCTATAGAATCAATTGGCTTGCCTTTTGCTATTTGGTGCTTGGGCAAATCTTGGGGAAAAGTTGGCAGCTATTTTTACTTGGGTTCGCTATTCGGTACTGCCATTACTGATTTATATTTTTATTTAACTGGGTTGATGCCCTACTGGCGGCAAGTGATGCACGCGGAACCGGAATTAGCTATGCCGATTTTTCAAAGTGCGATCGGTCAAATTGAAACTCCTTGGGGCATAGGCTGTGCTCTAGTTTTAATCGCTGTGTTGCTAACAGTCGGTTTGCTGAGTTTGCGCGATCGAGAACTGCACTGGCGCGCGTTTAGCGGCGCGGTGTTAAGCACGCTTTTGGTAGATGGTTTATTTTGGCTGGCTGCTTCTGCGGCTTAAGATTTATGATTGGTTCCTATGTTGGTAATTTTTGACCGCAGATGTGGGCGGGTTGACGCAGATTAACGCAGATTTTTTTGAGATTACCGACTTTTTTAAGAAGTTGGTAATCTGGGTGTTTTTTTTAGCATCCGCCTGTTAACTTGATATAAGTTACAGGATAGTTAGGATTAGTGGGATTCCCGATTAACCGCTGATTCCTACAATCGACAAGCAAATCTAACTTCTCCAAAACCACCTGACCAATCAACACCTCATCACCTGTTACCAGAGCATCCTCGGTAGTCCTACGCCCCTCAATTTCAATTAATATAGCCTCCGTTACTCCTACGGTTTCCTGACGACCATCAGCATACTTAACAAGCTGCTGTCCTATAATTCGTAAACCTAGCTGCTGTACCATCTCTGCTGAAATTACTAGGTAAACCGATCCTGTATCTACGAGAGCTTCTGTTTCACACTCACGCAACAGCCGAGGCGCGAGCAACCCCCGACTAATTAGAGCTTCATCTATGGCATTGGTCAGCTTTACCTGAGTCTTAACTGCCCCCATGTTCTTAATTCCATCCAATTCTAATTTATTTAATTCTTTCATATTAAATTTCCTTTTAATCTTTTGCTGCTTACATTATACGAGTTCGGCTAACTGATATCGTTTCCGGTAGCATCGGAATGATTTAACCGCAGAGGGCGCAGAGAACGCAGAGGGAGAGAATACAGAGATGAATACAGGACGATGCAACCGGATTTGATATGAGACGCGATCGCCCCTCATTCCTATATGATTTAAAATTATCACTCACAACTCAAAACTACTTAATCATGTCTTTCATTTCAATTCGCGGTGTAGAACATTATTACGAGTGGATAACGGCAGATAACACGGCCCAACCTAGCGGGAAACCAGTGATGGTATTCCTGCACGGCTGGGCGGGATCAGCGCGCTACTGGGAAAGCACGGCACGGGCTATTGCTGATGATTTTGATTGTTTGCTTTACGATATGAGAGGTTTTGGTCGATCGCCCTTGCCGAAAGAGCCTCCTGAGTCCAGCTACGAACTCGAAACCTATGCCCACGACTTAGCGGAATTATTAGAATCTCTGAATTTAAGCCGCGTCTTTCTCAATGCTCACTCTACAGGTGCATCAATTGCTACTTTATTTCTGAACCTTTACCCTGAAAAAGTAGAAAAAGCAATTCTCACTTGCAGCGGGATTTTTGAATACGATGAAAAAGCCTTTACAACTTTTCACAAATTCGGTGGCTATGTGGTAAAATTTAGACCATCTTGGCTGGCATCGATCCCTTTTGCCGATCGGCTATTTATGGCCCGGTTTTTGCGCCGTTCCCTGCCCACAGAGGTCAGTCTGGCGTTTCTCAAGGATTTTTTAATGGCAGACGAGCAAGCTGCTATAGGTACAATGGTGACAGCCGTCAGCAAAAGAGCAGCCGAGGAAATGCCCCAAGAATTTGCGCGGCTGAGTGTTCCCACACTGCTTGTGGCAGGAGAATTTGACCAAATTATCCCCGCCGTCATGGGAGAGCAAGCGGCCTCCCTCAGCAAAAAAGTAGAATTTGTTATAATTCCGAATACGGCTCACTTTCCGATGCTGGAGGATGCTGCAACATACTTGCAGCGAATTCGAGACTTTTTGCCAGCAGCGGCTTAGCTGAGTTATTGTTCATCTAATGCACGATCGGACAAGCAAGCTTTGAGAACGGCTTTTGCTCCGATCTTAATTTTTAATTCCTAATTTCTTAAAGCGAAAGGTGGTACAATGAACGACCTCGACCAATACTATAAAGTGCTGGGACTGTTGCCGGGAGCTTCCAGAGAAGAAATTAGCCAAGCCTACAAGGATTTAGCGTTCATTTGGCACCCCGATCGCATCCCCAAAGACAATCCCAGACTACTACAGAAAGCTGAAGAAAAGATTAAGGAAATTAATCAAGCTCGCGAACAATTGCGATCGATTCAACCAAGAGGTCAGAATCAGAACGTTCAGCACAAACATACTCAGCACAAACACACCCAGCAACAAAACACCCAGCACAAACACACCCAGCAACAAAACGCTCAGTACAGAAACACTCAGCAACAAACTACCCAGCAACAAAACGCTCAGTACAAAAACACTCAGCAACAAAATACCCAGCAACAAAATACCCAGCAACAAAATACTCAGTACAGAAACACCCAGCAACAAAATACCCAGCAACAAAATACCCAGCAACAAAATACCCAGTACAGAAACACCCAGCAACAAAATACCCAGCAACCCAATACTCAGTACCAAAACACTCAGTACCAAAACAATCAGCAACCCAATACTCAGTACCAAAACACTCAGTACCAAAACAATCAGTACAGAAATACTCAGTATCCAAACACCCAGCCACCACCGGCCAACCCAAAAGAACCCCGCTACTCTTCTGAACCCTCTTCAGGAAAATATCCTGGAAATTATGCGGGAAACTATGGGGGAAACCCTGCAGGGCCCTATTCAGAGGCCTCCCGCTACCAATCGCAGCCGCCGCCATCTCAGTCTTACCGCCAAGCTGGCCCCCAAGCTCCCGATTTGAGCGGTTCCAACTTCCAAGGAGCTTCCTTAAAAGAAAAGGATTTTTCTGGAAGAAACTTGAGCAATGCAAACCTGAGTGAAGCCGACTTAAGTGATGCTTTTCTACACAACGTCAATCTCACAGGCGCTAATTTGCACCAAGCAAACTTGTTCAGGGCCAATTTGTTAGGAGCTTGTTTGATCAATGCCAACTTGAGAGAAACCAACTTAATCGGAGCCGATTTGAGCGGTGCTGACTTGAGCGGTGCTGACTTAACAGGAGCGAAAATCGGTTACGGCGATCGAGTTATGGTCAAACTTACCCGGACTACATTAACAGGTACAATCTTACCCGACGGTACTGTTCATAGCTAAATTATTTAGTTTTTAGTCAGTGGTTGTAGACGCGGGTTTTACCCGCAATATTTGTTGCAACTCCAAACACAAAAAAATCCGCCCTTTGCGAATTTGGGATAAAAACTTATATTCTGTCCGCTAGAACAACCGCAATAAAATTGGTTCGTAGTGAGGGCCTTCGTCGTCACAATTGTATGAGGACTTGCATTCCTCGCTGCGTACCCATAATGCTTAAATTACTTGACATGATATTACGCGATCGCGATCGCACAAACCGAGTTTTTTTTACCCGGTTCAACAACTGCAACAAGGTCTTTTCCTTCATCAAACCCCCTTTCTGTCTCCAACACGGCTAATCGAGATTCATATTACAGCAACCGCCAAAATGGTTCCTGTTCTGTTTTTTCCTTC
>NZ_JAUBOX010000014.1:0-43411 GCF_036700445.1 Microcoleus sp. T3_B1 | reverse complement strand
TGCCTTCTGCCTTCTGCCTTCTGCCTTCTGCCTTCTGCCTTCTGCCTTCTGCCTTCTGCCTTCTGCCTTCTGCCTTCTGCCTTCAACATCCGTTATTAATTACTTCCGCCACGGCCATTGCGTAACTTTCGTCCAGCAGCCAGCATAGCGCCTCCCGCCATCAAACCCCCCACAGTCATCGGTTCGGGAACCGGCTCAGCTTGAACCGTCCCCACAGAACCGCCTTTAATAAATACAGCAGAATCTAACTTGCCATCGCCCACATCTTTAATGCGGATGCTGAGAACATTCGTCTGATTTTGCTTGAGCAAACCCTCAAAACCTAAAACTTTAGTAAAACCGTCGAGCTTAACGATGTTAGCAGCAATACCTGTCAAACTTGGGTTATCAATATAGTCTGAGTGATATGTAGAGCGATTATATGGATCTGGAACCAGATTATTAATCGTAACTGTTTTTCCGTCGCTCAATTTGGCCAAATTAGTGCCGTTCAGCAGCAGTTCAAAATCGTCATTATATTCTTCATAAGCGCCGAACTCAGGAAACTCCTCAGAAGCAAATACATATTGAAAGAACAACTTTTGAACCGTGCTATCAGCAAAAAAGCTGAGGTTTAGCTGAGTCACATCCCCCTGTTCACCTTCAGGTCCAAAGTCCGTGCTTAAATCGCTGTCCTTTATCGTGAAGTTATCAGTCTGATTCGTACCCGGTATATCGGCGACTCTACCAGTGCTCAGAACAACACCTGATGTCAAACCGAAGGGGTCATTAGTGAAAGTACCAAAAGCAGCCGAATTACCCCTAATTGAAACAGAGAAATTACTCAACCCGGCTGTATTAGCCCCCAATAAATTATTTCTTAAAGTCGCAGTGTTATTAGTTGCCCCTACCGAAAATGCCATTGCTGGCGCTGCCAACAAACTCAGAGCAGTAGTTAATGTAGCTGTTAAGGCAGCAATTTTGTGAGTAATTAGCATAAATTTTTCCTGGAAGATACAAACCTGATTCTCTGCACAACTTAATTTTTACATTATATAAGTATCAATGTCTAGTGCCTTTACAATAACTTTACACATAAGTGTATATACGCTTTCTATGGTTATTCTTTTTGGTAGTTCTTGGCAATAAGTCAGCCTATAAACATCAGCGCAAAAATACGGATGCAAAAATACACGTACACAGACTAATAATTTCAGGACTTACGCACTGGAGACCCAAGAAACCCGGTTTGGATACCGTTGGCGCTCTCCAAAATGACTAATGACTAATAGCTAATGACTAATGACTAAGGACTAATGACTAATGACTCATGACTCATGACCTCCCCCAAAAAAACCATACAAGCCCCCGATTCCTGTCGTAGAGAGATCAAAATTTTTGACCCTAGTTCAATATCCCAGATTCTTCTCTGGAGTAAATCTAAAATCCTTCAACCCTCGCGCCACTCGACCGCTGGCCGAAGTCTAAAATCTAAAATCTCTAATCGACTGACTTTTGACTAAAACCCCCTTGCTTCTCCTTCCCCGCGCCGATCGGCAGCCCCTTCCAACCAACCGTCTGCAGTCAGGACGATCGCATTGGCATTGCCCCAGCCGTCACCTTCAACAATCTGGTGTCCCCGCCGCCGCAACTCCGAAAGCGTCGCAGCCTCAAAACCTCCCCGTTCCACCCTCAGGCGATCGGGCTGCCACTGATGGTGAATCCTCGGTGCAGATACAGCATCGCCGACATTCATGTCGTAAACCAATACGTTCAGTACAATTTGCAACACCGTGGTAATAATCGTGCTGCCTCCGGGAGCCCCCGCAGCGAGGCGAAATTTGCCATTTTCTGTCACGATGACCGGCGTCATGCTCGATAAAGGAGTCTTCCCTGGGGCGATCGAATTTGCCTCGGAGCCCACCAAACCAAACAAATTCGGCACTCCCGGCGCGACTGCAAAATCATCCATCTCGTTGTTGAGCAAAATTCCCGTACCCGCAGCCACGACTCCCGCCCCAAAACCGCCATTCACTGTAAAAGTTAAGGATACCACATTGCGCTCTTTGTCAACTACCGTGAGGTGGGTAGTTTCGGGAGACTCCCACACAAAGCGGCTCAAAGTTTCAGCGTCAACAGCTTTTACCTCGCTGGAGGGTCTGGCTTTTGACATTTGGATTTGCGATCGTCTGAATTTGCCATAATTGGTGCTAGTCAGAGCTTTGACCGGTACACTCACAAAATCCGGGTCGCCCAAATACTCAGCCCGATCGGCATAAGCAATCCTCATACTCTCCGCCAGCAAGTGCAAAGTATCTGGACTTTGCCTCCCCAACCTCTTGAGATCCGTATCTCCCAGAATATTTAAGATTTGCAACAAATGAACGCCGCCGGAAGAAGGAGGCGACATCGCGCAAATTTCGTAAGTGCGAAAGTTGCCGCAAACCGGATTCCGCCAAATCGGCGTATAGTTTTTCAAATCTTCGAGAGTGATAATGCCGCCATTTTTAGCCATATCGGCGGCGATCGCCCGCGCAATGTCCCCGCTATAAAAACTCTGCGGATTTTGTGCAATCTGTCGCAAAGTCCGCGCCAAATCCCGCTGCACCAAAAGCTGACCAGGTTGGTATAAAATGCCACCGCGAGTAAAAACCTCCCGCGCCGCCCGGTTTTTTTTGAGTACATCCTGTCGTCGCCCGGTAGCCGTGGTAAACCGCGAACTTACCGGAAAGCCTTTTTCCGCCAGGGCGATCGCCGGCGCCACCACCTGTGCCCAAGGCAACTTACCATACTCGCGGTGCACCGTATAAAGTCCAGCAACAGTGCCGGGAATACCCGCCGCCAAATGCCCGTCCAGACTTGCCCTTTGGCGCACCTTCCCTTGCTTGTCGAGGTACATATCCCGCGCCGCCCGTTTCGGAGCTCGTTCCCGGAAATCCAGCGCTTGCACAGTCCCCGTTTCCACCCGCCGCAGCAGCAAAAAACCCCCGCCGCCGATACCCGCCGAAAAAGGCTCCACCACCGAAATCGCCAAAGCCGTAGCAGCCGCCGCATCCACTGCATTGCCGCCCTGTTGCAGCACGGCCAGCCCCGCAGCGCTCGCCAGAGGGTGAGCTGAAACTGCCATCCCCTGTTTGCTGCGCTGTTGCTGCAAGTTTGGCTGTAGCTGCTGCTGGCAGCCACCCAACACCAAGACTGTTAGGCAACAAGTATAAATTCGCACTTTACTCAAGAAATTTGGCAACATTTTTTACGGGTGAGGCGAGGATTTTTTACAGTATAATTTTATGATGGTCTTCCCTAAGAACTAGCAATACTAAGTTCAATCGCAGATAAATTACCTGTTATGGCAGACGGAAAAACGATTTGACCCTGGGAGGCGATCGCGGTACAAGAGGAAGAGAAAAATCAGGGACAGCTTATGGCCAATTCATAATTAAACAAGTTTGAAAAAGCATCTTTTTTAAGAAAATACCGATTTCAAAAGAGCTGAGGAACCTACAAAAACGCCGTTGCTGATTTACGATAGAAAAAACTAAAGATGCCAATCATATAAACCAGGATTCACAAAGCTTCTGAATCTTCAAATTATTTTTGTTTCAGAGCATGATTAAGCAACAGCAAAATAATCAGTATTTTAGGTGATGGCTATGGTAATCCAACATAGAGCAGATTTAGCATATAGCAATCCTCGCATCATTTGCATAATTATTGTAGGGGCAATCCCACGCCCGGTTGCCCGATAGATAGGGGGTAGGCACTCTTAGCACTACCCCTACAAATTTATCTGAATCATTTAGGATTGCTATAGCCGTTTTTGGGCAGTTGTTCGACTGGTTAGTTAATCAATACAACAGGATTTACCCAATCTGGCTCTCAAGTTTGATTAAATAATTATAATGAGGCTGGCGAGTGAGGAATCAAAGTCCTCACTCGCCAGCCTCTGGCCCATGAAAAACAATTTTATGCTCACCGATTAACCGGAATCGCTCTGAGTCAGAAACCAGGTTTTTTAGTAGCTCTATAGTTCTCAAACCAATGATTTTGATTGAGACCGGGTTTTTCTGGGTAAGTCCTATTAAAGCAAAAAGATGCGATCGAATTTAGGACAACTCCAGTCCCCCGTAAAAACCCTCAATCCCTCGCACCCGTGGCCTTCGTGTCAGAAAAATTGCCCGCCAAATAATAGTCTGCACTCCGCCTGCTAACGGCTGTCCCCTCCTTATGGTAGCTCGCACTAATGTCCGTAAACCTGTTATATTGGCAGTATCTAGGCCCGTTTCCTGACTACAGGTACTTGCACGTAAATGAGTCAGAGTGTCTGCTTCGAGACTATAGCAATCCTCGCATCAGTTGTAAAAATATGTAGGGGTAGTGCTAAGAATGCCTACCCCAGCCTGCATCGGGGCAACCGGGCGTGGGGAGAGCCCCTACAATAATTACACAAATCATTTAGGATTGCTATATACTTCGGCGAACAACTACCAAACCACACCTTAATGCAAGTTATGAACAGCCAAAAAGTCAGCGTAATCATTCCTGCATTCAATGCTGCCGACACTCTGGCCGAGACAGTTGCCTCCGTACTCAATGGCACCCACAAGAATCTAGAAATTTTAATTGTTGATGACTGCTCTACTGACGCTACTGACAAAGTTGCTGCTAAGCTGGTCGAGCAAGATTCGAGAATTCAATACTTCCAGAATCCCCAAAATTACGGGGTTTCTAAGGCTAGAAATTTAATGATATATCGGGCAACGGGCGAGTAGGTAGCGTTTATCGACAGCGACGATACCTGGGAACCCAATAAGTTAGAAGTTTGTTTGAAGATGCTCGCAGACAATCCCGAAGTCAAAGCTGTGGCTCACGCTTTGCGGTATTTAGACAAGCGCGGCAACAAGTTGAGTTACATTCCCACCTATCCTACCACTAAAGCAGAAATGCAGGCGATTAAGGAGACAGGCGAATGTCCTTGGGTTTTCCCGTCTTCTGTTGTAGTCGATCGCTCTATTCTACTCCAAGAAGGCGGGTTTCCCGAAGATTGGCAGGTAGGAGAAGATACAGAGTTATTTACCAAAATTGCTCAAAAGTACGGTTTGCTAGCGGCGACAGAACCTTTGGGAAATTATCGGATTAGAGGGAACTCTCTCACAGATAAGCACTGGCTGAAGAAGCGCATAGCTTCTGATTGTGTCAAGGAAAACCAACTGTGGCGCTTGCGGGGAGAAAAAGAGTTATCACTCCAGGAGTACGAAGAGTTATGTTTTAAGAATTTGCCGCTTTTGCAAAAGCTTAACAAATTTCGAGAAGTTTTGGCACTGCACTACATGAGAAAGCTGGGACAAAGTTGGTTAAATCGGGAGGTTTTGCCTACTATTGTTTACGGCATCGCTACCACAGTGCTCAATCCTCAAGCTACTGTGCACAAGTGGAAATGGATGAAGACTCACGAAAAGTTGAGTCATCAAACCGCAGAAGGTATCAGTCATTCGCCAGAATTAAACCCCCAGCGATCGTCTGAAATCGGGGGGTTGTCCTAAAGGATGTTATACTTGTATAGCCTTTCTCATTAACATGAGGTGCACACTTGATAAGCGGGCATAGGCCTCCGTGGGCATAGGGCATACCTCACCAAGATTGAGAACTGCTGTATGCGGGTTGAGTCAAGAAATGAGGTGCTGCCAATACAGCCGAATCAAAGTTGATAGCCCTGGGGCTGATTAATACGCGATATTCGGGTTTTGATCCGTATTTGACTGTTAATATCCTGTAGGGTCAATTACCCGCAATACCAGCTACAGCGGCTTGCAGCCGTGCGATGGGACACAATATAAAAATTTTTGAAAGTCGCGGATGTCAGCCTTGAGTTATTCGGCCGCCAGCTTCAACCCTATACAGGGCGAAAATAGCAGCGATCGCCAGCCGTGCTATTTGCCCCCACAACAGTTAGAATAAATAATGTATAAGTAAAAAGGAAAGTTTTTGGAATTAAAAAATGGGTAGCAAACCCCTTTTTGAGGCCGAAAATAAAAGCAAAAATTTATAAAACATTCGGCCTTCTACCTTCAGAGGACGATCGCCTTTTTATTTGGAATTAGATTGAATTTATGGACTGGCAAGAAATTTCTGGTAACTGGGTATTAATTCCTTCAAGACCGATCGCGATCGTACATTTTCTCGGCGGTGCATTTGTGGCGACAGCACCGCAACTCACCTATCGCTGGCTGTTAGAGGCTTTGGGGAATCAAGGATATGTTGTAGTCGCAACGCCGTTTGTCAATACTTTGGATCATATTGCGATCGCCCGCGATGTCCTCAACAAATTTGAAAATGCCCTCGATCGCCTGCGCGCCACTAAATTGCTCAAATCTTCCTATCTCCCCGTTTACGGTATGGGACACAGCATGGGATGCAAACTGCACTTGCTGATCGGTTCTGTATTTGACGTAGAAAGGGCAGGCAATATTCTGATTTCTTTCAACAATTATGCGGCATCCGAAGCAATCCCGATCGTCGAGCAAATTTCCCCCGTCTTTAACGTCGAGTTTACCCCTTCCCCGCAAGAGACTAATCGCCTTGTCCAAAATAGCTATCAAATCCGGCGCAATCTTTTAGTCAAATTTAACGGCGACAATATCGACCAAACCCTGCTGTTGACCAAACTGCTAAAAGCACGATTTCCCGACATGATTACAGTTCAGACTCTAGCGGGCAACCATCAAACGCCCTTGGGGCAAGATGTTAGCTGGCCTGTGGGTCAAATTTTTACGCCATTCGACGCGATCGGGCAGTGGGTCAAACAAGAAGTGTATCGAGAATTAAATGAATTAAAACGGACAATTCTGCTGTGGCTTAATCCTCTGTCCAAGGATTTTAAATCTTAAAGTTCAGATTTTAGCTTGGTGACATTAAATTGAAAAATTACGCATAAACTCTATCTGTAGGGTGCTTATGGCGCACACACTACTTAGGAATTACGCATAAACTCTATCTGTAGAGTGCTTATGGCGCACCTTACACTACCAATAGTGTTAAAAAGCCGTTTGCGTAACTCCTAAAACTGCCAAGGGATGTCTCAGCTATGCACTCATAGCCGCGAAGATCCTACTTTTCCGACTTTTCCGACTTAAAAGATCCGACTTTTCCGACTGACATGAGCCTGAGTGGTGAGTCAACATGGTGATAGGTGCATCTGAGGCTAGGTAAATTACGGCCTAAATTAATCGCCAGTTGTTTGTCCACTTAGAGTTTCGGCACCCACAGATGTTAATTTCTAGTTCTGCATCAGTCCCTTCCTCATGCACTCCAGATATAGATTCAGCTTTTTGGAAATTATGGCAAGATAATCAAGATTACCTTTACCGTTGCTGTCGCAAGTGGATGGGCAACCCAACCGATGCGGAAGATGCCCTCAGTCGCGCGATGCTGAAAGCTTGGGAGAAAGCAAGAGATGGTACGGATGATATCAAAAACTTTAAGGCTTGGTTAACCAAACTGACTTATAACCTGTGCGCCGATATCCATCGAGAGCGCAACAGGGGTGCAGTAGGAGTTGAAAGTTTGGACACCATTGCTTTAGGAAACGAAACCGAATTAATCAGCCAAGAAGAAACACCAGTTCGCGCTGCTATGCGGGGTGAAGTCGAATTATTTTTTCGCGCCGCAATAGATGAGTTGCCAGATAGATTGCGCGAGACTTTTCTTCTCCATTTTGAATCAGGGCTGTCTTATCCAGATATTGCAGAACAGCTTGGCATATCTTACGATAACGTCCGCAAGCGCATTTCCCAGGCGCGGGCAATTTTGCGTCAGCGGTTCAATGAAAATTTCGGGGAAGATGGGACTGACTCGGATTTGTCTAATCCTAAGTCGAGGGTTTCTCCTCAGTCTGCAAAAGGGAAAAAGTCTCAGAATATTGTTGAAAAAAAAACGGTAACAGAGGAGATTGAAGAAAGAGAAATTGTTGCCGGTGGGGAAATTCAAGAATCGGTTTTAGTGAATGCTAAATCTGATGGGGAGATAAAAGAAAGAGAAATTGTTGTCGGTGAGCAACAGCCAGAAGTGGCGGTGTGTGTTTTGCATCTAAGCGCGAAGGATTATTCGCCACTACGGATATTGGCTAATAGTCTGGGGAAGGACAGCGAAAAATCGATCGCCCCTAACGCCTACAGCGGATTGCTTTCTGAGTCTTGGGAAAGCCAAAAAGCTCTTGGTGTGCAGGAGGCATCATTAATGCTGCCGGCACAGGGCTGTTGTACCATCAGCGACTGCAATCCGCTGTATTCCCAGTTTCTCAACAGAGAAAACCAATACTTGACCGATGTTCGATCGCCAGAAATGCGATCGGGCCAGGGTGCAGGAGGCATATCGCGCAACGGTGCGTCTGCTGTATCGCTTTTTCCACTGTACAGGAGGATGTGGGCAGACAGTGGCGGCTGGCTTTCTTCCATCTGAAAAATAGGCAGGCAGAAAATCGCTTTAAATCAGTAGTGCGTAGGTTGGGCCCGTGGAACGAACCCTCCGTTTCACTCCGCCCAACATTTTCTTTAACCCAAGCGTATTGGGCATTAATGCTGCCGCGAGCTGCAATCCCCTATATTCTCGCTTTCTCTATGACTGGCGCGATATGGCGCTAGGCCGAATTTGGCATGGAAAAATTCGGCATCCCTGGTTTCGTCAATCTAGATTTTCAGGAAGAGATAGACCAATACGCTTGGGTTAAAACTATTTATTGCTCGGAGATCCCCTTAAATCCCCCGAATCGTTGCGGGGACTTTGAGTAAGTTCTTGTCCCACCCCCTACTCCCCTTTTTAAGGGGGGTTAGGGGGGATCGAGCTTAACTGAACCGTATTGAGAGATCGACTGCGTAGCAGGAATTGGTCAAATCCTCCCTCAAACCGGGTCACCCCCAAAAGTTAGAGATGTCATCTATCTAAAGACTGAATTATTCACAAATCGCCTTCGGGAAACGTCTAACTAATAGAACACAAAAAACCAACCCTGGAGTTGAAAAATTATGATTCGTCGTATTGCTTTCGTTAGTGGTCTCGTTATTCTCAATGCTTTTGGTTTCGCTACCGTAGCCCGTGCCGGTGAAGGTGGTATAGCAGGTTCCGCAGCTTTCACCGTTAACTCCGACAAAGTTACAGGTGTGGCTGTCTCGGCGGCGGTCGGTAAAGAAAACGCTTCTGCTGCTGCTTTCAACTACAGTGCTGCTGGAGGGGGCAATGCTTTACAGAACTCAGCTTGGGCTCTGGGTAGTGCAGGGATACAGGCTTTTACGACTGTCGGCAATCCGACTGGTTTCGACGTTACGCCCGTTTCTGACACCGCAAGAGCTACCCCACAAGAGAATAAGTTTAATGCTGGAACTGTCAACGTGCAGATTGGTACCGCTACTGGCAATGCTGTTGTTAAGTCTCCCACTCCCTAGAACGGTTGTGAAAGGTTAGCTAGCCAGCTAACCTCACCGGTCAATCAATTTTATCTCCGTTCAAATATCAGATCAGGATCTCCGCTTCCCTCGAACCAACCAGTCAGCCGAGAGCCTTATTAATAGGGTGTTTTTATCCGCAATACCTTCTGATGAATAACAGGACATTCCCCCGATGAAACCCATGCTAAATACTTCAAAAACTATCAATCCAGCCACCAGAATTGTTTTTATCGATGCTGGAGTAGAAAACGCCGATCTACTCATTGAGGATGTCATTTCCACTACTGAAGTCTTTGTCCTAGATGGGACGGCCGATGGCATCGAGCAAATTAGCCTGGTTTTACAACACCGTCCAAATACCGATGCCGTTCATATTATTTCCCACGGTTCCCCAGGTTGCTTGTATCTGGGCAATAGCCAACTAAGTTTAGATACCCTAATCCACTACGCCCCGCATCTCCAAAAGTGGGATGTTGCCAACCTCGTCTTCTATGGCTGTAAGGTTGCAGCCGGAGATGCTGGCGAAGAGTTCATCGCACGACTCCACAAACTAACAGGCGCTCAAATCGCTACCTCTGCCCTACCCATTGGCAGTGCCGCAGGACTCGGTGGTTCTCAGTTGCTCAATAGCGGTTTGGTGAGGACGAACGGTATTAGCTTCCATAACAATTCAGCAATTGGCGGCCACGGCGGCAACTTCTGCGACTTTTTTGCACGCTGACCTCTGTAACTCTTTCAGCGCCAAGTTTTCAGGTGTGTATGGAGGTAAATTATCTCTTCGCTACTTTGACGCAAATTCACTATTTTTCAGGAGAAAGTATTTCATGGCGAGCGAGTTAATCTACGGGCCTATCTACGGTACACCCAATAACGACATTCTGCGGGGTACTGCGGCTGGTGACCAAATCTACGGTGACGCCGGAAACGATGTCCTCTATGGTAACGCCGGAAACGATACCATCAATGGTAATTTGGGCGACGATATTGTCTACGGTGGCAATGATAACGATTCGTTGCGGGGGGGTCAAGGCAGCGATCGCCTTTACGGTGATGCCGGTAACGACGAACTCCTCGGCGATCTGGGTGATGACATCCTCTATGGGGGTGATGGTAACGATCTCCTCAATGGCGGTGCAGGGAGCGATCGGCTCTACGGGGATGCAGGATTTGATACCTTTGTCCTTGCACCAGGAATGGGTCAGGATCTGATCTATGGCTTCCAAGGTGGCCAAGACAGAATCCGATTAAATGGAGGTTTAACTTTCGGCGATTTACAGATTGCCCAAAGTGGTAGTTCCACCTTAATTAAAATTGCATCAACCGGAGAAACCCTCGCTTCTTTAGTTAACACAAATTCTGCCTTAATTGGGAAGGATAATTTTATCCCAATTTAGGGGGATTTGGCTAACTATAGCGCTAGCGTAGTTGTCTAATTGTCTAAATTCTGAAATTATCAGGTGCGTTAACTTCCGTTAGCGCACCCTTGATTCTGATCTTATAATTATTAAACATTCAAAATATTCATCCCAATAAATATTTTTTTATTGCATCTATAGCGAACCTAAATAAATTCTGTAATTCTTGTAGGGGCAAACCCCCCGTGGTTGCCCCGATCCGTGGGGCGTAGGCACGGGGAGTAGGGGTAGCACTACCCCTACATATTTATTTGTACCAATGATTTATACCAATTTAATGTGAAGTTGCACATATCTCGATCCCCCTCGCATACCCCCTACTCCCCCTGATTGTTGGGGAGTAGGGGTTGACTTTGAGAAGAATCTTGTCCCCCCCTTATTAAGGGGGGTTAGGGGGGATCAGATTCTACGGGGCCTCATAAAAAATTGGTATTAGACCCGCTATATATAACACAATACGCTTGGGTTAAAACTATTTATTCCTCGGAGATCCCCCTAAATCCCCCTTAAAAAGGGGGAATTTGAGTAATTTCTTGTCCCACCCTTCGTAGGGGCGGTGCCCCCGTGCCCGCCCTTGGCTAGGGGGGCTCGGAATTAACCCAAGCCTATTGATATATAACAATATTAAAGCCAGAAATAGAATTGTTATTAAATCATCAGGATATCAGGATTGAATCACTGTATTAACTAATATATTTAATCCCTACTTTTCGCGCTTTTAATGATGATTAACCTCCTCAAATTTATCGTTAACCCTACGGCGCTCCTTTCAAGAGCATACAATGCTAGTATTGTCGTCGGTTTGGCTCTCCTGAGCATCGCTTACTCAACCCCAGCCATAGCAGAAACTCGCTCCAATTTACTCGACACATCCAATCAAATGGATGCCTCTGCTGCGAGTGTTTCTGACCTTCCAGAAACGAGCCCTTTATCAGAAACACCCAACTGGTTTACTTCTGCTACAAACCAGGAACCCTCATCCCCAAATTTAGCCTCTGAACCTCAACCCAAAAAACCCCAATCAACTAATAATCCTAACGGATTACCCCAACCTTCTGCGCCATCTACTGACCCCGATTACATTATTCCACCTCCAAGCGCTCCCAGCGTTTCCGACCTTCCACAAGCCACCCCTTTATCAGAAACACCCAACTGGTCTACTTCTGCTACAAAATTGGAACCCTCATCCCAAAATTTACCCTCTGAACCTCAACCCACAAAACCCCAGTCAACTAATAATCCTAACGGATTACCCCAACCTTCTGTGCCATCTACTGACCCCGATTACATTATTCCACCTCGAATCGCGCCCGACGAAAAACTTAGCCCCTTCACGACTACTTTACCTCTCAATGACATTCCCATCAGCCATCTAACTGAATGGGAGTTTAGTGGTTTCCATACTTTTGCTGACACCACAGACAGCGATATTTTTTTTAATGGCACTCTCAAACTTAACAGTCGAGTCAGTGAAAGTTTAAGCCGAAATAATATTTATAGAGTAGACCAAAAAGGCACTTATTTTCAACTGCGGACTGTTCCCCTAGAACGAACAATTACAACCACAACTACCGCACCCCAAACCATGACGGGGTTAGAAATTCAAATGAGTTTAACGGGGGCTTGTATTTTTCCCAATACTCCCAGTGACCAACAATGTACTTATACCCCAGGTTTAGTTATCGATCGCAATAGTATAGATCCAGAGTTTTTCGTGCCTACCCGCGTCTTTCAAACGTCTCAGGTTGGGGAGGTTCTCAAACCAGAAACTTTGGCTTTTATGCAGCTTCCAGGCTTTCAAGGGGGAACCAGCAGTCAACCGATTGGTGTCGATTTTTATTTTCCCAATTCGGGTGCTTATCCGGGAAACAGCCAATCCCAAAAAACAAAAGTTGAGAGAAAAGAAGAAGTTGACTATACGATTGCAGGTACTGTTTCCCGTGTTCGTCAAGTTGTTAAAGCCAATGATCGAGAAGCCGTTTTAGGACGGACTATTCGAGGCTTTACTCTCTTTGTTGATGATGAAAATCGCTGGCTCAATACGGCAATTCAAGCGGGGGCGCAAATTTTACCCGATGTCATTCCTGACCTAGAAGGCAGTAAAAATCCAGTTAATACTAATATCAACCGCAACTTATTTTTAGCGGCTAATAATACTCGTTTACCCAGCAGTAGTTTTACGATATATTCCGCCGGACTCGGACGGGCAGAAAGTTTAACGCCTAATGTCACCAGCTTAAGTCAAGTTCCTAGAGCGAATTATAATAGCCTTTGGCTCGGTCTTTCTCCCGTGATCGATCGCAATATTGAAGATGGTCGAACCTTTTATGATCCAACAGGGCCACAAGTCACCCTTGTAGGTGCTGGTGGAGAAGGTGGAGCAAATAGCAATGTACAGTTATTCTCAGCAGTTAACCAAAATCAGTATTCTACGGCCAATTTGCAGAATTTTTATGCCCAAGTTTATTTAAGCTTTTTACAGCAAGATGTCAACTTTGTTAGAGAAAGTATCTATCGGGAAGAAAGCTCTTACTATCCTCATCTCAGCTTTACCGGAAACTGGACAGGAGTCGAAGATATCCTGCGATACTATACGGGTGTGATTGCTTCAGAAAATCCCAAACTCTACGTCGGTGCTGATTACACGAGAAACACGCTAAACAATTGGAGTTTTCGGGGCGGTGCAATTGGTTATCTCAACCCCGATCGCGATTATTACAGCCAACTTTGGGGGAGTGTAGCCAAAACCTTTCCCTTCAGTAGGCAGGCCAATTTAACCTTATCAACTGGCTTTAATTATGCTCTCGATCGAGAAACAAGAATTGGTGATGTACTTAGTATTTCACCAGCTAGTGAAGTTGCCGTTAGCGCTCGCGTAAATTGGGGAATTTTTTCTCTGGGTTTGACCAACTATTTTGGTGATATCCTACCCAATTCCTACGACGATCGCTTACTGGCTGAGTTAACCATCCGTCCTCTAAGCACTCTCACTCTGTCTGGTTATATCGCCCCCATCGATAAAAACTCAACTCGCTCTCTCTACGGTGCTAGTGTAAGTTGGCAACTGGAAAATAACTACAACAGTCCTACCCTATCCCTGAATTGGCAAAATAACCAATATGATTATGGCGATGATGTTTTGGGGAATCGTTTATTATTGAATGATAATGTTTTTACGATCCTTTTTCGGATTGGTTCTCCAGCTAATCCGCTCTCTCGTTAATCTTACTCAGATTAGAAGCCAACTAATTTGCTAAAATAAAAAATCAGACTTCTGCCTCATCCCCGCCTGTGAACCGTTTGAGAAAATCTAAGGAATGAGAATTAAATAACTTCCACTCTTGAAAGTGGGATGGGCGTCCCGCCCGTCTTTTTTGGACGGGCGGGACGCCCATCCCACCATAACAATTAAAATTGTAAGTTATTTAATTCGCGATCCTAAGCCAATAGGGACTCTCACCGAGATTACCTCCTTTGCGAGTTAATCTGCTTCGGACGGCAGTGCCATAATATTTTAGGGTAATAAGTACGGAAGAACCGGAAATACCGATGCTATGGGAACTGCCAGTATCTAGCGAAGCAGTCAAATCAAAAGATCATAAGCTGCGTAGCCGCTTAAGAGTCACCCTGGGTTCTGAGGGAAGGGTTGAGGCTACCCTCAACCCTTACCCGCTAAAAATATTAGTGTTATTTTCGAGCGTCGATACAGGGCGAATAATTTTTGACCATCGACAAACAGTTCCGTCCATCAGCCATTCTCTCGTAACTAATACTGTCTGCGATGTCTTTGATCAATTTTAGGCCCCGCCCGCCCGGAGAGTGAACATCGACTTTTTCCGAAATATCTTGGATTTTTTTCTCTAAATCAAACGGATCGCCCGAGTCCCAAATTTTAATCTCTAAAGATTCAGCGAATACCGCCACCTGAATCTCCACAGGCAAATCCGCTGGTTTGCCCTTGTGGGCGTGACGCACCGCATTCGTAAAGCCCTCAGCCAAAGCCAACTGACACCTGATCCACACACTTGTAGGAATTCGCGAGTCGTACAATTGTGCAAACCACGACAAAACCCAGCTTAATCCATTCAGACCTGTATTGACTTGAAGATCCGCTTTTTTTAGCATCGGCAACTTTTCGGAACCCTTTAATTCAATCACGCTCACCACACAAGTTCTTCATCGGCCCGTGGGCAAAATACAACGAGACAAAATACAACCAGATAAAATACAACGAGACAAAGTATAACGGCGGCAAAATTGAATGGTAGTTTGAGGATACTAGCTTTGGTGGGCCGTCGATCGATGTCTAATCCACTAATCGGTTAGCCACTATACCATAAATAGCATTTTCATGTCAACCAGCGCCTGTGGGAAATAAAAGTCTATAAAAATTTATATTCTGAGTATAAACTGAGTGAAGTTCGATCGCGCCAAATTTCTATCAAATTTTAACGTAAATTGAACTCAACGACCCGCCCTCAAAAGCAATTACCTCGAAAGCGATGTCAATCAACTATACTCAATCTCAGACAAGGGCGCTGACAGGATATATTTTAAATGACCCCCAGACCTTGAAAAACTTGTAGTACCTAAGTGCCCATGTTTCAAATTCTGGTTATTGACGATGATACGGCTGTTCAAGAACTGCTGAGAAGAACCCTGAAAAAACAGGGTTACGAAGTAACAGTAGCAAGCAATGGCGAAGACGGTGTAGCCCAGGCGCAAAAATTGCGTCCGGCCCTGATAATTTGCGATTGGATCATGCCGCGCTTGACCGGCATCGATGTCTGCCGTCGAGTTAAGGCAGATCCGGATCTGTCAACTACACAATTCTTTTTGTTGACTTCTTTGGGTTCGATCGCCGATCGAGTCAAAGGGCTCGACGCAGGTGCCGACGATTTTATCTCCAAGCCGATCGAACTCAACGAGTTACAGGCGAGAGTACGCGCGGGATTGAGGCTGCACCAACTCAGCCGAGATTTGAAAATAGCCAAGCAAAGTCTGGAAGCCGAGTTAGCCGAGGCCGCCGAGTACGTGCAATCGCTGCTGCCAGATCCGATGACGGAACCTATCAGCATCGAAGCAAAATTCATTCCCTCCCGGCAGTTGGGGGGAGATTGCTTCGACTACAACTGGCTAGATGCCGATTATTTGGCGATTTACTTGCTAGACGTAGCCGGTCACGGTTTGCGGGCGGCGCTGCCTTCGGTGGCCGTGCTGAATTTGCTGCGATCGCGCACGCTCCCAAACATAGACTACTACAAACCCAGCGACGTTTTGCGCGCCCTGAACACCACCTTCCAGATGAGCTACCAAAATGACAAGTATTTCACCATCTGGTACGGCGTTTACAACCGCATTTCTCGCCAGCTAGTTTATGCCAGCGCCGGCCATCCACCAGCCGTCTTGATTTCCCAGTCCCCTGCGAGCACCGCTAAAATCCAGCGATTAAAAACCCCCGGAATGCCGGTCGGGATGTTCCCCGACGCCCCCTATGTCGATAATTGCTGCGATGTCGAGG
Organism: Microcoleus sp. T3_B1; assembly: GCF_036700445.1. Lineage (NCBI taxonomy): Bacteria > Bacillati > Cyanobacteriota > Cyanophyceae > Oscillatoriales > Microcoleaceae > Microcoleus > Microcoleus sp. T3_B1. The sequence goes on along the minus strand of NZ_JAUBOX010000014.1, from coordinate 27,059 downwards.
ATTTGAGCACTCTCTACATCTTTAGCGACGGGGTATACGAGATCCACCAACCTGACGGCAATATCTGGGGGCTTGACCCTTTCATCGACCTGTTAGCAGCTTACAACGGTGCAAGTGCCGACCAGTTAGAGCTGGTTTTGAACTACATTCAAAAGTTGAACGCTAAAGCAGTTTTTGATGATGATTGGTCTTTACTCAAGGTAAACTTTGGCTAGCTGACTTCTTGCATTGCATCTGCGACCAAATAGCAAGAAGGCAGCAGCCCAAAGATTTAGTTAGTTGAGAGAATTTTGCTATTAAAAGCATCGCGGTTCTGAAATATCTCGAAAACTCGATCCATACTGGTGAGTTCAAATAAGATGCGGATTTGCTCGTTGATAGAACAGACAACTAATTGACTCCCAGCGGCCCGGACTGTTTTGAGTGCCAAGACTAAAGCGCCCAAACCAGAACTATCCATAAATGTCACATCAGTGAAGTCTATCAATACCACATCAGCTCCCGCTTCCACTAGGTCGCTAATCTCTTGGCGGAATTGACTTGCCTTGGTGCCGTCTAAAATGCCAGAGGGCTGAATAATTTTAACTACAGGACTCATATTTTGCGGTGGGAATGTCAGAATTTCTAGCCAGACTAGGCTAGTATAGCTGCGAGATGGACTCCGATCCAAATAAGAGAGTGGGAAAGCGCCAGAGCCTGAGAGCGGGAGAATAGTTTTGAGTGCAAAAGATGGTGTTCGTCGCGGATCGTAACGCCGATCGCAGTCGCAGCGCTTCGCCGGGAGTGAATTTTGAGATAGGGACAATCTTTGTTCTGCCGAATGCCTTCTGGTATTAATCAAACTGGGCTAACTTTGGCGCGGTAGAGCAGTTTTTCGCCTTGTCTGTAGCCTGTGTAGCGGACTTTGACGGGTTCTCCGGGCTCGGCTGTTCCTTCCATGAGCTGATGCTCTTGGGGGTTGTAGGGAATCTGGACTCCGACTGGGGCGATCGACTCCACTCCCCAATGCTCCAATAACTGCTCGACGGGCCGCAGCAAGGGCAGTAGTTTCTGAGCCCGCAAGTTGTGATTTTCCTGAGCTTTGCTCGCAGCCGTCGGCCACTGCAACATCCAAGATTCTAAAATTTGCACGCTAGATAGCTGGAATTCCTGCATCAAAGATTCTCGCTGCTGTTCGATCGAAGCTTGCAGGCGCTGATATTCTTGTTCTAGGGCTGTCGGTGGTGCCTTTTCTAACTCTACATAGTTTGGCGCCAAGGTTGCGAGCAGTTCGGGTAAGGAAATTTGCAAAGCTTGACTAATTTTGAGCAGGATGTCGGCTCGGGTTTGCAAAGCTAAACCGCGACGCAGGCGACTTAGCTGGATCTCGGAAACTCCTGCTTTTTGGCTGAGTTCTCGATCGCTCGAAAGCCCCGCCTGTTCCATCAGGCGTTGCAGTTGAAGAGCATAATCTGGAATATTGGCAGTCACGAAAAACTCATCCAAATTAATAAATGGACATATTCTCGATCGTAAACTGTCACGAGCCTTAAGGAAATACATCTGTGGGGCGGGCTCGGGCGCCCACCCCACAACTGTTTTTGTGGCTATTTGACGGCAACTTTTTCGGGGGCGGCTGTTGCAGTTGTCGCAGAACCTTGCAAATGCGCTTCTAGGAACCACAAACGCTTGTCAATTGTCCGCGAAATTTCGGTGTAGAGATCCGCTGTATCGGCGTCGCCGAGTTCGTCTGCTTTGCCGATGGCGACTCGCAGGTGTTGGGCGTAGGGCGCGTAGCGATCGGCCAAAGCCGTCACATATTCTTTCCCGTCTAAAATGTCGAAAGGAAACTCTGGCAGGATGGAATCTGCGGCTGCTGTGCGGACTGTTCCTACAGCCAAACCGCCCAAAGCTGTGACCCGTTCGGCAACCAAATCGATGTATTCTTCGAGTTCTGTTGCCATTTCGTCAAACAGCAAGTGCAACTGGTAGAAGTCCATGCCTTTAACGTTCCAGTGAGCTTGCTTAACTTGAGTTTTTAAGTCCAGAGTCGTTGCCAGCGTGGCGTTGAGCAGCCCGACTACTTGAGAGCGGGTGGCTGCTGACATATCGATGCGGGTAGGGTAAAGATGTTGTTTGTGGTTGTTGGTAGTCATAGGTTTTTAGCTTGTTATTAGTGATGGTCGATCGAATATCTTTGCCTGTCGTGAATTTCTGTTGAGAGGCTCAGGCTAGGTGCATCTGCAACACGGCACGGGGAGCTCGGCGTACTTTACAGCGGATAGTTTCTAAACCGAGACGCTGGCAAGCTTCGTAGCGGTGGCAGCCGGAAAATCCGTAATACTGTCCATCTACTTCTAGCACGTCGATGGGTTCGTTTAAACCTACCTCGCGGATGGATTCCATGAGGGCGGCGACTTTGGTTTGGTCGTTGACTCGCGGCAGGGGGCGGCGAATCTGGTTGAGGGGTATTTCTTCGATCCTCATGGCGTTGGTCTGTTTTGCTTCTTGTTAAATCATACTCGTAATGACTTCGTTTTAGCAATAAAAATGTCAGGAAATTTTGAGATTGGCAGAAGGGGGGCGTGCGATCGCCCGTTTGCTGTAGTGTCGGGGAATGGAGGGCGATCGAATGCGAGTGGGAGAATCAGCATGAAAATTTCTGTCTCATCAACTGGGTAGCTCAATTGATTATCCGTGTCTTGACATTCTCATCAACTGGGTAGCTCAATTGATTATCCGTGTCTTGACATTTGAATGCGGTAATTTGAATCCCCTCAAGTTATAATTTTGTTAGGCTTTGCCTAGGACAATTGTTAATTTACTGCATAACAAATAAATTCGCTGCGATATAATGCCGTAAACTACCCGCCGCTAATTCGGAGTACCGAATCTAGCGGGGGCTTTTAAGAGAAGCCCAGAGTTTACCCGACTAAGTACCTTGTGTACTTCGTTTTAGAAGCCATCACACCTACGGATACGAAGCCAGTCTGTAGCTCTGTGGTCAACGATTAAACAGACATATCGGGTCGAAGTCAGTGTCGTTGACGCGACAAACTTCTAAAACATTGTCAAGGCTAACATTACCCGCAAGGAGACTCACTCGTGAGTAAAGTTTTCGTTCTGGACACCAACAAACAGCCTCTCAATCCTATTCATCCAGGTAGAGCGAGAATGCTGTTAGCTCAAGGGAAAGCTGCTGTACTTCGCAGCTATCCCTTCACACTAATACTGAAAGAGGAGGTGTTAAATTCTCAAGTTGAACCACTGCAAATAAAGATCGATCCGGGTGCCAAGACCACTGGAATAGCGCTGGTCAACGATACCACAGGCGAAGTTGTTTGGATAGCTGAACTACAACATCGTGGCTTCCAAATTCGGGATGCTTTAACTTCACGCCGTCAATTACGACGGTCACGCCGTAACCGTAAGACGCGATATCGCAAACCACGCTTTCTCAACCGCACTCGACTAAAGGGTTGGCTACCACCCTCTTTAAACAGTCGCGTTGCTAATATTTTGACTTGGGTTAAACGACTATCTGCACTGTGTCGAATTACTGCCATTTCTCAAGAATTGGTCAGATTTGACACACAACAGATGGAAAGCTCCGAAATTAGCGGGGTTGGTTATCAACAAGGAACTTTAGCCGGATACGAAATTCGTGAGTTTCTTCTTTCCAAGTTGAACAGAACTTGTGCTTACTGCGGTGTAAAAGAGACCCGACTTGAGATTGAACATATTCAACCTCGGTCAAAAGGAGGTTCAAACCGAGTCAGCAACCTGTGTTTAGCCTGTGTCCCTTGTAATCAGAAAAAGGGTAATCAGGATATCAAAGACTTTCTCAAAGGTAAACCTGACTTGCTCAAACGAATCTTGGCACAAGCTAAAAAACCCTTGGCTGATACGGCAGCCGTTAATGCGACCCGATGGAATCTGTACGAAAACCTTAAAAAAACAGGCTTACCTGTTGAAGTTGGCACAGGGGGTCGCACAAAGTACAACCGCACGATTCGAGGTTTAGACAAGACGCATTACTGGGACGCGGCTTGCGTGGGAGCATCTACTCCAGAACGGTTAATCACAAAGGTCGTCAAGCCCTTACTGATTGCCGCTAAAGGGCATGGAACCCGTCAGCAATGCCGCACAGACAAGTTTGGTTTTCCAGTTCGTTATTGTTCTAGAACCAAATTCCACAAAGGTTTTCAGACAGGTGACATTGTAAAAGCCAATGTTACCTCTGGGAAGAAGGTTGGGACTTACGTGGGTCGAGTAGCTACTCGTGCCACTGGAAGTTTCAACATCTCAACAACCGATGGGCTAGTTCAAGGAATTAGTCACAAATACTGCATACACATTCACAAAAAGGATGGCTACGCTTATGTTGCCTAGACCCCGCCCCCCTTTTCCTCCCACCACCAATCTGGGTACAGATATGGTGGGGGTTTCCAAGGGGGAAGAAAGATGATAAAAACATTCCAATATCCCGATATTATTGTGACCAGTCAAGATGGCGAATATCTAATGCTTGTTGAGGTAAAATTCAAACACATCAGTATCGCTAAAAGTGCTATTGAACAGCTTAAACATACTATGGCATCTATTGGTTGTTCAGTTGGACTTGTCGTAGCTGGTGAGCGTGTGATTCTCCTCCGCGACTCCTTAGAAAAGTATAATGGTGAGTCAATTTATGTAGTTGGTGAAGCGCAACTTCCAGATTCTTTGCTACCACCTGCAGATGAGCAATGGAAGGGAAACCCTGCGAGTGAGTTTGAATCGCGAGTTCAGCGATGGCTTGAGAAACTGAAGCTGACTGCCAGTATGGACAACTTCCCAAATGACTTAAGAAACCTACTTGGCGAACAAATAATCAGCCTTCTCCGAATTGGGGAAGTGAGGGCTGCTGGCCCTAGATGGAGTAAGAGTGCAAAGTGAAACCCAAAGCAGTTTTAGTGGAAACAAATTGGGTAGTGGATGTTATTGCTCCAGCACACTTGCAAAGTCCACAGGCTATTCAGTTGCTCCAACGTGCTCAGGCTGGTGAGTTTAAGTTATATGTGCCTGCAATATGCCTTACAGAAGCACGTGAAACCGTACCTCGAAGGTTTTCCCCACGCTCTCGCTCTGATGATTTACGCAAATTTGTGAGATGGGCAACAGATGAAGGTCGAGTGACCGCTGAGGATGCGGATGCAGCACGTCGGGTATTTGCTCTATTTGATGGATTAGTGGCAAATGAACTGACGAAAGTTTCAGAACGATTGAATGACTTAGCGAACCATCCTAGTCTCAACGTCTTTCCGCTTTCAGAGCCAATGCTGGAGCGCCAAATATCTATCGGTGCAATGGATGATCTCTCCCTTAAACCCTATGACTTAGCTGTTTTGGCGGCTGTGATAGTTAAATCTGAAGAATTACAGGCAGAGGGGCATCCCTGGGTTGGTTTCTGTGAGCTAGACTCCGATCTTCAACCGTGGGACAAATCCGGTGCCCGGAAACGTGTTCTTAGCGATCTCTACGATGATGTCCGAATATTCGTGTACGCAAACTTCCTACTAGAAGATGTAAGTGAGCTTCCCGATGGTTGGACTACTTCAATTTAGCAATTACCACCTAACTATTATTAGGATGAAAGTTTCCGCATCATACTCTAAATCATACCACTGCTACTTAATCCTCTCAACTCAATCCAGCAATAATATTGACGCTCATAGCCAGAATAGCGGTGTTAAAAAAGAACGACAGCACGCTGTGAAAAAGGACCAGATACCTCGTGGAACGAGAAGTGCTCTGCACGTCTGCAACGCCGGCAAGTCATGCCAATACCAAAGGAGAAATATAAAAAATCTTTGTAATCTGCTTCCTCGTCGCCCGGAAAATCCAAACCCTCCGCCTGTAAGTAACTGCCGTGCTGCTTGCTGCGGTTTTTGTAGTAGCTGCGGGCATAGTGCATCGTGAAGATAGTGTGTACCTGCATCCAAGACCCAACAATTGTTAGGACAGAAAGCCCCAAGTGCAGAAATAGCAAATTCGGCAACAGGCCTTTGGGATCGCGCAGCAAAAAGAAGATGGCTAACAAGCTAGCACAAGCCGCTGCCACGATCGTACTTAAGATTGTTAAGTGGCCAGCATCCAACTGCTGAGCGTGGTGGCGCATCAATTCGGGAGTGCCTTGCAGCATCAGCATCCAAGTCAAAATCAGGAAACTGACGGCGCCCGCGTTCCAAATGCACAGCGTCCGAGTCAGGGGAGATAGTCAGGTGGCAGCAACACAGCAACTGCCATAGCAAAGAGAAAAGACACAAACAGGCGGTGCCGGACGCTCCAGACCCAGTGCATTTTACATTGGGAAACATTTTTCACAGTAATCTAGTGTAATTTACGCACAGTAAGGGTTAGAAAATCCCAACTACTGCTATCTTGGCAGGAAATCCCAAAAAGTAACTATGAATTGGCAACACGCAGCACAGGCAGAATTTTTCATGCCTTTCGATAGATCGATCGACCTCAACGTTCTAGGTAGAGTGTGAGAAAAGATAAATTGTGGCTTGAAATTATGGCATCCTCCCAACCCCTCAAAGGCCTTGAATTGATCGACTGCGCCAAAGCTAACGCCCAACAAGGAATCGCCACAGCCGCGAAGCTCTGCGGCTACGGAAGCGACCTCAACACCTTCGAGCGGGAACTAAAAAAGGCTTGCCAAGACATCGGCGTCGAAGTCAAAGAGTTAAACGACTTGATTACGACTCAGCAGATGATGAAACAAGGAATGGGTATTGAAGTCGCTCCAGATACTCCCTCAGAACTCTAGGCTCAATCTCCACCGCAGCAGTTTGAGAGCTAAGATTGCCCTCACACCCGTATTTTGAGTCTGCTAGCTGAGGCAGGCTAGAATGTTTTGCATGGGAGCTTCCGACTTTTGGCAGGAGTCGTGTTTCCTCCCGCGAAGAGGGTGCTTTCTGGAGGGTGCACAGATTGTTAGGAGGACTGTCGTGTCAGATCAGCAAGACCGAATTATGCGTTTGTTTATAGAGGAGGCTAAGGAGCACCTCGATACTCTAGAAAATGGTTTAGTGGATTTAAAGTCCACGATGAAAGACCCCGAAAGCGTCCAAGAGATGTTTCGAGCCGCCCATTCCGTGAAAGGAGGGGCGGCTATGCTTGGCTTAGATAGTATTAAAACAACCGCTCACCGCTTGGAAGATTGTTTTAAGGTGCTCAAGGACGGGCCCGTCAAGCAGGTTGACCAAACGGCAGAATCCCTATTTTTAAAGGGAGTTGATACGCTTAAGGACTTGCTGGGGCGACTGGAGGGGCCTTTCGGCTTGAGGAATGAGGAGGGAGAAAAACTTGTGCAGCAGGTGATGCCTGTTTTTGCTCAACTCGAAACTCACCTCGATAAATTGGCGTCGGGCAAAGTGCAGGCGGTGGCTGCTGGGTCTGCTGCGCCCGCCGCTCCAACAGCGGGCGCTGTGCCGCCAAATTTTGCTGTTGAAGTGATGACTTTACTCAAAGAAATGTTGCAGGTGTTCAAGCAGAAAGAATCGGCTGCTAGTCGCTCTGAGTTGACGGCTGTGTGCGTTCGCCTCTATAAGTTGGGAGGTAAAATAGAGACTTGGCAAAATTTAGTAAAAACAGCTAGAGCCGCGATCGTTAATCCCAAAAACTCTTATAAAGTCTTAGCTCCGCTGATTATCAAAGAACTCAAAGAAGCTGGCGATTTAGTACAAGTGGGGAAAGTCAAGACGATCGTTCCGAGTAAAAATTTGCTACTTTTGGCAGCAAGCCCAAAACCAGCAGAGGCAAGCCCCCCAGCCGTTCCAGCAGCCCCAGCAGCAGCCTCGAAGCAAGTAGCACTTCCAGCCGAACCGAAGGCGGTAGTCAAGCTTTTGCTCAAAACTTTCAACAAAAAGCAACTCTCGGAAATCGCCAAGTTATTGGTTAACGCCATCAAATCCTCGAACTAGGAGTTTTGGCAGTAGAAGATAGAATCAAAGCAATATTTCTGAGGGGGATAATTGTCTGGGGGTGCTGGCAGCCGGAGTTGAGCAGCAACTAGAAAAAATTCACTCACTCGATATTTTTGCCTTCTACCTTCTACTGTTGGGCAACCCTGCGTTAGAATTAGTGGATATGTAGGCGTGCAATATTGTACCAGAATAAAAAATCGAGCAGGCTTTATAAGGCGGTAGCTGTGAAACCAATTAGTTCATTAGAAGATGCTTTAAACCGCTGTCAGGCGATGGGAATGCGCTTGAGCCGCCAGCGTCGATTTATTCTAGAACTTTTGTGGGAGGCAAAAGAACACCTCTCGGCTCGCGAAATTTACGATCGCCTCAACAAACAAGCGCATTCGATCGGGCATACTTCTGTGTATCAAAATCTAGAAGCTTTGTCGAAAGCAGGGATTATTGAGTGCATAGAACGCTCGGAGGGACGCTTGTACGGCAATGTCAGCGACTCTCACTCTCACGTCAATTGTCTTGATACGGCTCAGATTCTCGACGTTCATGTGGAACTGCCGATCGACTTGATCGAGCTAATCCAAGAGCAAACGGGTGTCAAAATTGTAGACTACCGGATAGATTTCTACGGATATCGATCTGCCGAGTCCGCCACGCAAGCATCGAGTGTCAGCGATACGCCACAGGCTTCGTAACTGATAAAGCAGCGGCTGTTGGACGCAAAACCGATATTTGTACAAGGTCGATCGGTGGTATAAAATGATTTAAGTATTTAGCTGGGTTCGATCGGTTTTTTTTGCCGTTGCGCGCCGGAATTCGGCACAGTAGAAAAAAACAGAAAACAGAAAAATGAAACTCGATCGGCAAGTTTGGCGATCGGGAATAAAATTTACGACTAAGGATCGCGAATTAAATAACTTACAATTTTAATTGTTATTGTGGGATGGGCGTCCCGCCCGTCCTTTTTGGACGGGCGGGACGCCCATCCCACAATCTTGTGGAAGTTATTTAATTCTCATTCCTAAACCCAAAAAATCAGTTCTACCGGCTACACGTAAAAGTGTAAACCAAATCCGGCTGTAGTCCCCCCTTGATTTTTTAATCGGCTTGGAGGAGACGAAAGTTTGTGTATTTGCGGTTTCAACCGCTGAGTCTGATAAGGGAATTTCTGATCCGGATTTAATATTAGACCTTAGTTTAATCCCTCCTCCAATTCATCTGCAGAGTCAATTCTAAAATCTAAAATCTAAAATCTAAAATCTAAAATTGATGGACAGACGGGGCTTTATACTGTTTTTTCTGCTAAACGGCCCCGGAATCTGTGAATAATTGTTTGATAACTGGTATGATTTACGTGCTTCTTGAGCCTAAAATGCTCGGAAGCAACCAGTGGGGCCAGACACGAACCTCACTATAAAACACCGTAGAGGGAAAGATTGCCAGTACCTTGAAGGAAGTTCTCGATCTCCTTAACCGGAGTCAGAAGCCGACATCACAATCTATGATTTGATGTGGGAGTGTCACGTGAAGAGTGCGCATTACAGGACAGGCTGAAGTAATGGCGAGACGACAATCTGACCAATTCCACACACCACCGCAATACAACCCATCCCCTAAACCGACGGCACAGTTCAGTGCAGAGGCGACAGGCGATGCGAGTTCCTTCGTAACGGCGCAGCCAACCGAGGGAAAAAGAACTTTTTGGCAGTGGCAGCTTATCTGGCTGAGTCTCCTGGTGGGATTTGGAGTAACCGGTGCCGCTGCATTTCTGTGGTTGCTGACGATGCCGCCACCGCCGAATTGCCAGCAACTGTCGCCACTGGCGGCGGACGGAGAGCGACTTTACTGCGCTCAACAAGCTGCTAAGTCGGGCAAGCTAGAACAGATAGAATCGGCAATGGCCTTGGTGCAGGCTTGGCCGAAAGAACATCCGCTATACTCGCAAGGTCAACATTTGATAGGGGAATGGTCGAAAGCCATTCTGGGATTTGCCAGGGCAAAAATTGAGAAGGGCGATTTGAAAGGTGCTCTGGAGATTGTGGCGAAAATTCCGAAAACCAGTCGGTCTTACCCAGAGGTAGAGGAGGCTGTGACTGCTTGGGAAAAAAATTGGCAGGAGGGCCAAAAACTCTACGATACAGCCCTAGCAGCTTTGAAAAGTGAGGATTTAAGGAAAGCCTGGGATTATGCTCAAGCTCTATTTAAGCTGGAAAATATTTTCTGGAGTCAGAAGCGTTACAACGAGCTGATCCAGCAGATTTCTTTGGAAAGAAACGGCTGGCAGCGCTTGCAAGAGGCTAGAGATTTGGCGAAGGACGAGACTCCGCAAAAGTTCGCTGAGGCAATCGTCCTGGCTCGGAAAATAGACTCGCAGCTTTTTGCCCGCGCTAAAGCTGAGAAGGAAATTGAAGGCTGGAGCCGGATTTTGCTGGCAATGGCTACTAAGCGGTTGGGGGCGAAAGATTTGCCGGGGGCGATCGAGGCTGCTTCTGTTGTGCCACAGGATTCGCTACTGTTTGCGGAAGCTCAAGATTTGATGCAGTTGGGTAGGGCTCAGGCAGTGACGTGGAACCAGTCGATATCAACTCCGCTGCCACAACACATTTTTAGCTTGCTGGAAGGGCAGGGGGCTGCTAGCAAAATAGCTCCGGGTCGCCCTCTGTACAAGCAAGCTCAAGTTCAAATTGAAAATTTGCAGGTGCAGTTTCAAGATTTGCTGCGGCTGCAAGTGGCGAGCACGATCGCTAGTTTCGGTCAGATAGGGACGTTTGGACTCGCGATCGAGCAAGCGCAAACCATCGGACTCAAGCAGCCGCGGCGGATTCACGCTCAAACTTTGGTGGCTTCTTGGCGCCGGGAAATTGAGCGGATCGAAGACCAATCTTTTCTGACTCTGGCGAAGCAGTTGGCAGAAGCGCAAACGGTTGAAGGACTAAAGGGCGGCATCGCTCAGGTAGTTCTGATTGCTCAAAACCGCCCTCGCAGGATAGAAGCGCAAACTCTGCTGGCTCAGTGGACGAAACGCATAGAAGTTATTCAAGATCAGCCTTTTTTGGATGAAGCGATAGCCCTGGCGAAGCAAGGAAAACTTAGTGCTGCTATTGAAAAAGCTTCGCAAATTAAGAGCGGTAGGAGTTTGTACGCGAAAGCCCAGGATAATGTTTATCAGTGGGTGAGCGAACTGCAAGTCGCTCAAGACAGACCGATTCTCGATCGAGCTGCGGAATTGGCATCTCAAGGCAGTCTAGGAGCGGCGATCGATACGGCTTCCCAAATCGGTTACGGTAGGGCGCTGTATTCAGAGGCAGCAGGTGCGATCGGGCGCTGGAGTGCTGAACTTAGAGCCAACAGTGCACCGCCGCCGGAACCCGCTCGCGATTACGCGCCGGAACCCGCTCGCGACTACGCGCCAGCTCCAGCAGAGGAGTACGCGCCAGCTCCGCGACAGGATGAGTACGCGCCAGAGCCAGAGCCTTACTATCCGCCTGCGAGAGAAGAGGCCCCGGCTCCCGAACCTTACAATCCGCCTGCTCCGGAGCCGGAACCTTACTATCCGCCCGCGAGAGAGCCGGAACCGGAACCTTACTATCCGCCCGCGAGGGAGCCGGAACCTTACTATCCGCCCGCGAGACAAGAGGCCCCGGCTCCGGCCCCGGAACCTGCTGCTCCTCCTCCGGCTCCGGCTCCAGAACCCGCGCCGCCCTCGATTCCTGAGTCGGCTGGGCCTCCTGATGCTAATTTGATTCCCGAGTAATTGGGTTTTCGCGCGATCGATCTCTAAAATCTCCAATCTAAAATCAAGTGAGTAATTTCCAACTGCTGACGATCGATGGCGACCCCATTTTCCGGCTGGGGCTGCGAGTTGCTTGCGAGCAGTATCCAGACTTGCAAGTTGTCGCAGAGGTTTCAACGGGAAAGGAGGCTTTGCGGGTTCTAGAAGCTCGCTCGCTCGACTCTGAAACAGCCAAGAAGCCTGGAGATTTGGCAATTTTGGCTGTTGAGACTTCAAATTGGCGATCGGGTCAAATAGAGGCGGTGGCATTTTGTGGCGAACTCAAAAGTTTGTACCCCAACCTGCCTCTGTTGCTGCTAGGCGGATCCCTGACACCGGAGCTGTTGGCCCAGTTACAGGCGGCGGGCGCGAATGGCTATTGTCCTAAAGGTAGAGATATTTCCCTGACAATCGAAGCTATTCGCGCGGTGGCGTCTGGTTGCACTTATTGGCCGACAGATACGGCAACTAACCCGGAAATAGAACTAAATAATGCAGCGGTTGTTCAAACAGTAGAAAACTCCGCAGCAATTGCAGAGAAAAATGCAGATAATTCGACAGTTGATACGCCAGTACACAAAAAAATGCTGGCTTATTTTTGTCGGTCTGGACTACAGGAAATAGATGCAACTTTGGCGATTGTCCAAGCGGATTTGGAAGAGATTAGGGCTGCAAATCCGACAGATTTGCCCTCTATTTTAGATGGGGTTGTACTCAATGGGCGTCGCAGAGAATTGCTGGCTGCTCGCTGGATTGTCAGTCAGTTATTATTTGAAGGAAAAGGGGAGAAGGCAGAAGGCAGAAGGCAGAATGCAGAAGGCAGAAGCCAGAAGGCAGAAGGCAGAGGGGAGAGGGGAGAAGGCAGAAGGCAGAGGGGAGAAGGCAGAAGGCACAAAGAAGAAATTAGAGGCGAGAATTTGTTAAATAATTCTCAATCGCAATTAGCGAATTCCCAAGTTTCGGCTGAATCTTTGGTGGTTGCAACTAATTGGCAAGGTAGCTTGTTTGACTCGGCGGCAGCTAAATTGCAATTTGATTTGGTGAATTTGACTGGCTTGCCTTTGGAAATCGATATTTTGCGATCGACCAAAAAGCGCGAATTGATGAGTTCCATCCTGCGGAAGTTAAAGGATTTGCTGGAGGAATTGCGCTTTTCGCAAGTGCAGCAAACTCAATTGTCGCAAAAAATGCCTGCTATTTTACGGGATTTGTGGGAGGCGACAATCATAGATTTTTTTGGCAGATACTATACACTGCCAACGGGAGAAACTCTGGTTATTGATGGCAGTCAAACAAGCTTGACACTGGGAGAAAGTCAAGGGGAAAGCGCTGCTGATATCTTGGCAGCCAGCGGTATAGAAGTTGTGTCGGTGCTGCTGGCAGATGCTGATGCAGTTGCAACAGAAATCCTTGACAAAATACCGATGACCGTTGATTTTTTTGCACATTTGCTATTTGAAATTCCTTTAACTGTTGACAATATTTCTTGTGTTGCTGGCAGCCCGGAAGCGATGCAGCGAGCTGAAGCTTTGTTGGAAAATTTGGCAATTCAAGTTGCTAGCGGAGTCGTACAGCCTCTACTAAATAATTTGGCAAATATTGAAGAAATCAAGCAAATTTTTTACGATGGTAAGTTGATTTCGACGCGAGAAATTGAGCGGTTTCGGAATGAGTTGTCGTGGAGATATAGCTGGAATAGATATTTTGTGGAACCGAAAGCTATTTTTGAAAGCAGGTTTTGGCTGTTTGTTTTGGGCGATTCTGGAATTAAGAAAATTTCTATTTATGCTCCAAGAAATCTGGAGTTAGCACAGTTGTCTGGGTGGCAGTTAGCCTTGACTTTGGTGCTGGAAACCAGGGATGCGATCGCACCTAGAGTTCGCGCGGTTATTTCGCTGTTGGGTGCTGGGGTGGTTTACGTTTTGACTCAGGTTATAGGGCGGGGAATTGGTTTGATCGGGCGGGGAATTATCCAGGGGATTGGTAATTCTTTGCAGGATAGCAAGTTTGGGAAAAATGGGTAATTAGTCATTAGTCATTAGTCATTAGTCATTAGTTGGTAGTCATGAGTGAGCTAAAATATTTATAGGTGGTGGTATGATAACTAAATGGTAGACAGTTGACAATCAAGCAATTGGCTACTCGCCTCCCGGATTCATCTGTGGGATTAATCTAAAATTTAAAATGGGTTGACTTTTTATGAGTATTATGATAGCGATAGATGCCGATGGCATAAACAGTTTAGATTTGTCTCCGGTGCGGACTGTGATTGAAAAGTGGCTGGCCGAAGGAGCGATCGCCCAAAACGAACAACAGCTACAATTTGAAATAGAGTATCCGCGCGAAGAGTTAGATCCGCGAGAAATTTCGGAAATTCCCGAAGTAAGGCTGTGGTTTATTCGCTTGGATGCTTGTTACCCTTGGCTGCCATTTTTGCTGGATTGGAAAGCGGGAGAATTGGCCCGCTATGCGGCGATGTTGGTGCCGCACCAGTTTCACCGAACCCAAGGTATTCAGTACAATCCTGAAGCTTTGGAAATGTTTTTGATGAACAAAATTTTTGTGTTGACTGATTGGTTGAATCAGCAGGGAATTCCCAGTAAATCGAAGTTGATGGCGATGTCGCAGATGTTTGGTTATGATTTGGAGGATGCTTTTTTTGATGTGATCCTGCCACACCAATAAGCTGTAAGTAAGCCCACCTAAATTGTATTTTTTGGGCAGGCGGGACGCCCAACCCCTACTCCCCACAAGAAGTCGCTCAAACTTGACTGTTAAGGAATGAGAATTAAATAACTTCCACTCTTGAAAGTGGGATGGGCGTCCCGCCCGTCCTTTTTGGACGGGCGGGACGCCCATCCCACAATAACAATTAAAATTGTAAGTTATTTAATTCGCGAGCCTAAATTTAGATGCTTCACACTATTGTGGGGTGTTGTATTTTTTGGGCGTCCCGCCCGCCCAAAAAGGCGTAAGGTACGCAGTGCGTACCCCACAAATAGCGTGGTAAGCCCTCTTCAGAATTTCCTCAGAATTGAGCGTTAGTTTAAATAGACAACGATCGCCCGATTCAATCGATCGAGGAAATTTACCATGAAAACAGATTACCTCATCGTCGGCAGTGGTTTATCAGCACTGGTTTTCGGAGCTTTGATGGCAAACTCCGGCAAAACCGTACACATCCTCGAAGCTCACGAACATCCCGGAGGCTTTGGTCACACCTTTACGATGGCCAAAAAATACACCTTTAATGCCCAATTCCACTACGTTTGGGACTGCGGCGAAGGACATACAGTCAATCGAGTTCTCAAAAAACTCGGTCTCGATCGAGATGTCACCTTTGAACGGTACGATCCGAATGGCTACGACCACATGAGAATGCCTGGGTATGCGCTCGATATTCCCTCGGAACCCGAGGAACTGATCCGGCGATTGTCGGCGCTGTTTCCCGAAGCGGGCGAGAGAATTCGCCAATTCGTCAACGAAGTCGAGAAAACCGGCAACGGACTCAGAAAACTCGCTCCTCCCGTCAAACCAATTGAATTGCTCAAAAATTTCGGTGACGTATTCTGTGCTGTCCAACATCTCAATAGTACACTTCAGGACGTTTTCGACAAGTTCCAACTCCCGCAAGCCGCCCAAACCCTATTAGCCCTGCAATGGCCGGACTTTTTGCTGCCTCCAAATCAGCTTTCTTTCTATGCTTGGATTGCCTTGTTTAGAGGCTATCAAGAAGGTGCATTTTACCCGACGCAGCATTTTGAATCTGTCATCAATTCTTTAGTTAAAGTCATTGAATCCAACGGGGGGAAAGTTCTATTAAACCATGAAGTCACGAATTTCAGGGTAACAAACAGAACAGTAACTGGTGTTGAAGCGATGGATTTGACCACCCATCAAACCCATGAATTCACTGGGGACACGGTGATTTGCAACCTTGACCCGAAAAGAGCAGCCAAGATGATTGGAGAGGAACTGTTCTCTAAAAAAGTGCGACGGAAACTCAACTATGAGTATTCTGCATCTAATTACATGGTGTACTGCGTTGTCAAAGATATCGATCTCCGGGACTATGGATTTGGCAAGTGGAATACGTTTCATTCTGAACACTTGGATCTAAATGAAGCGTTTGCTCAAATGTATGAGCAAAATGATTTTTCTCGTCCGAGTTTTGCAATTACAACGCCAACTTTACTGACCCAAGCGCGGCGGGATTGTCCAGAAGATTGTCAAATTGTCGAATTTCTGACTGTTGCTAATTACAGCTATTTTAAACAGCTTTGGGAGAGCGATCGCAAAGCTTACAGACAGAAGAAACAAGAGATTCTGGACTCAATTTTAGATGTTGTGGAAAAACACTATGTTCCGAATTTCCGCAAACACATGGTCTTTCATATTACCGGAAGTCCGACGACTAACGAGCGCTTCTGTTGGTGTCCTAACGGTAATTCCTACGGTTCCAGCCTGACGCCGCGCAACATGGGGGTCGATCGGCTAAATCATGAAACATCCCTCAACAATTTCTATTTCTGCAACGCCTCCTCGGGCTATCCAGGCTTTGCACCGACATTTTGGACGGGGGCGCTGCTTTATCAACGTTTATCCGGCGATGCGATTTTAGGCTAGGAGGAATTGGTTACTCGGCGATTGAAATCGCTACTACAGAAACGAAGTCTGCCTCCGCAGACTAAAAAATAAAAAGGGCATCACATCCAACCTGGCAACGAGAGAAAGCTAGAAAAAGGTTCTTGTCCCCCCCTTATTAAGGGGGGTTAGGGGGGATCGGATCGTTTCTCCAACAGCTCTTAAGCATTCGATGATTAATGTTCCATTCTATCAATCTAGGAGTGAACTATGAGAATTGCAATTGTTGGGGGCGGAGCCAGTGGTATGGCAGCAGCCTACTGGCTCGATAAACAGGGGCATCACGTCACTGTGTTGGAAAGTCAGCCGATTTTAGGCGGACACATTCGGACGCTGAACAAAAATGTTCTGCCCAATCAATCGGAGTGCAATGAAATATTAGAAAATGGGGTGCTGGAATTTCCCACAGTGTTTTACAATTTCGTGGCTTTTATGCAGGAACTAGGCGTTGAATTAGAACCGGTGCAGATTGGTTCCGCGCTGTTTTTTAAAGATGGCACTCACTTTTTGTCTGCGGTATCTATCCAAAATAATTTCACCGGAATCCAACGCCTGATCGAGTATTTGTGGCTTGATAGTCTCTACGCTCGTTCGGCGGGATTTATTTTAAGAATGCGGTTTGCTAAACAGCATGATTTCTACGACGTGTCGCTTTCTGAGTCTTTGAAAAGCTCGTGCGTCCGCAATTATTGGCTGAAGTTGCTGACGATGTACAGCTACTCGATACCGTTTGAATTGCTCGACAATTTCCCGGCAGAATTAGCGATGCCTGTTCTACGCGAATATGGCTTGGTCAACTGGGTGAGGATTAAAGGCGGGGTGTATTCTTACATTGAAAAGATTTTGGAGCGATTTAAGGGCGATATACGGCTAAATGTGGAGATTGCCAATATTTTTAGAAGTGCGGATGCTGTAAAAATGGTGCTTTCTGATGGGGAAATCCAGGAATTTGATAAGGTGGTTTTTGCGATGCCACCAGACCAAGTTATGAGGTTATTGTCTGATCCGACGGAGGCGGAAAGGAAGCGGTTTTCGGCGTGGAAAGCCAATTATGCAACGACTGTACTGCATTCGGATACATCGATGTACGATCGCTATGGTATCCGCAAGTTATCTGAATTTGATTTTTTCGAGACGGACAAAGGGTGGGGATATAATGCGAGCTTGAATCAGCTTTGCGGCATCTCATCGCCACGAGAGTACAGTTTAGCATTTCATCTGGAGGAGTCGATCGCCCAACAGCACATTATTCACATTCAGAAACATCACACGCCGCTGTACACTGTCGAGTCTTTTCGATATAGAAATGAAGTTATCGAGACTAATGGCGAGAACAACACTTATCATGCGGGAGCTTATTTGGGGGATGGTTTGCACGAAGGAGCCATTACCTCTGCTTTGCGAGTCGCGAAATTAATCGGGTGAGCTCAATTGTGATGCTACAAACTCTCGCAAATATCAGTAACTTTCCTGTCGGTGCAACACTCTCACGAAAGTAATGATGTCTGCATCAAAAGTTAAACCAATGCGAGAGTCGTCCACTCGGATGCGAAATTAATTTTTGGCCTTGCCTAAGCTGCGACACCACGTGCTGCAGTTAAGTAGACATCATGGCTCACAGATGCGGGCATTGTTGATCCGCCTAACTGAGTACCCTCAAAGTTGGTTCCCGTGAATGTTGCCCCGCTCAAGTCGGCTTCACTCAAGTCTGCATAGCACAGCCTAGCCCAATCGAGGTTTGCCTGCACCAAAGAAACTCCCACCAGATTTGCCCTGGTTAAATCTGCTCCCATCAACTTGACGCCCCGCAACTGAGCCCCGCTGAGATTGGCGGCTAACAAGTTCGAGCCTTCCAGGTTTACCCCGTTCAGTTTGGCTTCGCTGAGGTTGACGCCATTGAGATCCGTCCTGCTCAGGTCGATCCCGTTGATGTAAGCTTTCCTGAGATAGATGCCTGTTAGTTGAGCGCCAAAAAGCTTTGCACCGCTGAGTTTTGCCCCTCCACAGTTTGCCCAGTTGAGGTTGGCTCCCGTGAGGTTGGCGCCCCGCAGGTTGATGAATTGCATATCGGCTGTACACAAATTGGCGTTCCAGAGGATGGCACTCCGCAGGTTGCTACCGATGAGTTGGGCGCCACTCAACTTTGCTCTGGGCAGTTTTGCTTTGACGAGGAAAGCTCCGTTGAGATTGGCTTTTGTAAGCTCTGCGTCGGCTAGCCTGGCTTGGCCCATTTTGGCAAAACTCAGATTTGCCCTGTAAAGGTTTGCGCCGTTGAGTTCTGCTTTGGTGAGATGCGCCCGACTCAGGTTAGCTCCCGACAGGTTAGCCCTCGAAAGGTTTACGCCAACCAACATAGCTCCGCTGAGGTTTGCTCCGCTGAGGTTTGCCTCAGCAAAGTCTCTGTTTCCATTTTCGTACTGTTTGAGCAGCTCGGTTACTTCCATACGGGTCACATTCCTAACAGCAGAAATTCATCTACGAATAAACACTCTTTATAAGTATTTTATCTCAAAGGGACCGGATGCGATCGCACTTTCTTGAAAGCTGACAATTCACTTTATATTTATACATATACTTTGTGCTTTTTCCAGAGTCCCGACCGTTTTGAGGTCATAGTCTGAAACCCTTGATTTACTTACCCTCTAGTGTGCTTGGGCAAGCGTTGCGATCGTACTGAGATCCGTGAAACCGTTATTCTGAGTAGGTAAGCCATCAAACACTGTCCGAAGTGTTAATCAATAGTAAAATCAATATTTTTGTTTTCCACTGTGGCTAACAGCTTTTTTCAACCGAGACTGCAAATTTGTTGGTTGTGTTTGCGTCAGGTGTCGCGAATGCTTGCATGGCCATAGCTGCATATTTTATCTACTGTCATTCGATTTTAGATTTTAGATTTTAGATTTTGGATTGACTGGCGCGAGATAAATTCGGGGGCGTGAGGATTTTAGATTTTAGATTTTGGATTGATTCCACGGATAAATCACGTGGCGGGTACCACCTTTGAAATTCGCTTGTCATTTTTTAGGAAAATTAGAGGTGGAACAACAGCTTAATCAGCCATAATTTTTCTCGGTAGTCTCGCAGCAGTTATACGATCGTGCTTTTCCATATTTGCTTGAGTCGATCGGGGCTAAAAGTAATTTCAGACATTGTACTTGTGAGGAATTTATCGATATGCCTAACGGTAGATGCTATTTGTTCAAAACCTAGTGCATAATCTACTGAAGATTGTACAAAACTAACAGCGAGTAATATCCGTATAGCATCACCTCGTCTACTTGCAGTTAGGTCGATGTGTCAATGTATGTTATTCTGAGTAAAAATTGAGGAATAATTATGTCAAAAGAAAGAAAAAGCAACAAAGAAGTCAAAAAGCCAAAGAAACAACCTGATGGTGTTGCTAAGCCGAAGGATGACAAAAAAAATTATGGTAGCACGGACGGCCGCAAGTAGAGATAGCTGCCACTCTTCGGATTGCGATTAATTTTGTTCAATTGTCATTACTATCGATTTTTAACAGATTCAAATATCCTATTTTGGGATTATCCGAAAACAGGTTTATTATATCTAGGGAATATGCAGTGCTAAACCCAAAGTATAATGAAATCTGTTTTTAGTGATGAATATGAAACATTCCGTTGCTGTATGATTGCGGCTCGTAAAGAAGCGCAACTAACTCAGGAGTCTGTTGCTAAATCTCTTAAAAAGCCCCAGTCTTTCGTAGCCAAATATGAAAACGGTGAACGACGGTTAGATGTAATTGAGTTTCTGTTAGTTGCTCATGTAATTGGTGTAGATCCTTGCGATATTATTAGGAAAATTTCACAAAAAATATCTGAAGCATCTTGTGAGAGGGAGATATGAATACGCAAGATGTAATCAGACTTGCATCCCAATATCTTGATCGTTTATCGGGTAACACTTTCGACGTTTTAGATGTATCTAAACCTGTTACCGTAGATGCAGCGGTGAACCTGTCTAAAGTTATCTCAAAGCTTTCGCCCTTAGTCGGAAATTTAATCGAATTTAACACCGTTGAATTCTTGAATCAACAAAATGAGTTCGGTGAATTTGGAAAGTGGCATAGGCAAGATCCAGGCTTTCCAGATACTATTTTCCTCGGCATAGTTCAACCAACGCCAGGATTAGAAATTAAAGCGTGGTTCCCACTAGCAACAGAGATAACAGCACGTTTCAAAGATAGTCAGAATCACTTTAGGTTCGATCAGACCTACGTTGCTATCCTGGCATGGCTACCCGATAAAATCATCTATGGCAAGCCTCGCATTCTTGATGTGTGCGTTGTCTCTGGTTTATCGGTAGCTGTAGCGAGAGATACCCACTATCACAATCCGCCAGATTATCTTGTTTTAGAGCCGGAAGATACAACTCAAAGAACAGCAAATTTGCAACAAACAAACACCAGTGGATATAAATTCCAAGGCTCTGCTGAGGAGTTTTTAGAAGCTGAGAAAATAGTTGATTCATGGGGTACTCAAGGAAAAGTCTACAAACCAACTAGAGAGTATCAGCGCCTTCTGCGGGAGCTACGGATACGCTATGAATATAGACTAGATACAAATTTCGCAAAGATGGACAGAATTGTACATCCAGGCATTGAGGAATTTAAGCGACGTGTCTACAATACTGAAGTTTCCGGTATGACCGTGGGTCGGTGGAATAAGCTTTTATCAAGTCGCCTAGAAGGCAGCATCAAGAAATCCCTACAAGATTATCTACAGATTAGAGAAGAGAGTATTGATGAAATTCTTGATTAAATCTCTGTACACCATAGTAGAAATAGTCGGGGTCTATCTCGCAAGAAAAGGCTTTTCGTTTTAGTTTACGTGCTGACAAAGCTGCACTGAAAAGTCCACCAAAAGGTTCCCATATCACATCGTTTTCATCGCTCGATGCCTCAACAATAAGGTTCATCAGATCCAAAGGTTTTTGGTTGAGATGTAATGCTTTTCCAGAGAGAGTTTTAACTCTCTCATCGCCCCGTAAAGCTTGACGCTCCCAAACGTTTGTAAAACCGTGAGGGCATCTAAATTTCGATCGCATCTTGCTCCATTCTTGTCCCGTTAAAGGCTGATTGCCATCCAGCGAAAAGTATGGTTTTCCTTGAGGACTACCATACTCATTTGCATAGTTCACTAGCCTTTCAAACATCTCGGTCGGAGGGAAATACCACAAATGCCCTTGATCGAAGTATTTCCTGGTTGCTGCATCCACCACCCCGCAAGCATTATTGGCCCGTCGTAACGGCAACCCAGAGCGTTTCCACTCTCGCAATAACCACGCCTTTAAGGTAAGTTCATTAACGGTTACTTCTCTAACGTATTGAACGCAGACTTCTGTAACGACGGGGAACCTGCGAATTTTCTGTGTGTTAACATTCCCTGCGATATGACCTTTTCCCTTGTTCCAAATATTGGAATTGACATAGCGCCAACCATATTTTTCTAGAAGTGGATGCACAATAGCCCAACCAATCTCTGAATTCCAAAACCAGAGTGTTGTACAGGGTATGGCTGCTTTTGACCAGGCCTCGATATGAGGTTTATACCAATTAGGTAAATCAATGTGATCTGAGGTATCTCCTTCAAACCCAAGAATACCGTAAGCTCCATCTGAAACTATGACAGTAGGTTGCTCCCAATTGTCGTAGTGCTGGAGACTATCGCCGAGATATAAAGTAACGTATTCGTCACTCCATGTAGAAAAATTAAAATTGGTATTGAGATTAGCTACTTTGCCACGACCAACAGTGCTGCTCGCTTTGCGTTTTAAGATGCTGGGAGAATTCGCTTCTGCGTTAGGACTCATTTATTGACTTACGTGACTGTAAAAATTAAGTACAAATATTTTATCCTGATTTGGGATATTGAGGCTAAGTAATACCAAAGTTAACCTACCTACTTCCGCTTTGTTGACAAAAAAAATAGTTCGATCGCCCAATCCCATCAAATCCCATCAAATCTATCACAACGATATCTCAGTCACCGCAATATTACCCTCAAAACACACGTCAACATCAGTCCCCGCCGCCCGATCGCGCGATCCATACTCTCCCGCATAATAAAAGTATTCTCCCTCCATCCGGTACACCACGGGCAACGGCTGCGTCGAAGGCTGGCAAAACACAATTTCCGGTTCCGCACTTCCCGGCGCTAAATGTGGCAAATTCACATTCCAGAAACACCCCGACTTGGGTTCCCGGTGCAGCAAATCTGCCAACACCCGCGATGTCCAACGAGTAGCGACATCCCAGTCTATTTCGAGTGGCCTTTTAATCCGGTGGGAAATTGCGATGGCAGGAATACCGTGCATGGCTGCTTCCCGCACAGCCGCAACCGTACCCGAAATATACACGTCAACCCCCAAATTGCCACCCGCGTTAATACCCGAAAGCACCAAATCCGGCTTCGCACAAACGTGATGAAGAGCAATACGCACGCAATCGGCCGGTGTTCCCCCTACAGCATACTCAAATTCCGATCGCCGATCGACATGAATCGGACTGTGAGCAGTCACTTGATGCCCGCAGCCCGACAATTGCCCCTGCGGAGCCACCATAATTGTTTTGCCTTCTACAGCCTGCAAAAGTGCCTGAATCCCTGGAGCATCGATGCCGTCGTCGTTGGTTAAAATTATCGTCATTATGTGTCGGTTTTATAGAACCGATTTGAGAGCGCAGAGGCTGGCAACCTTCTGATAGTTCTAGCCCAAATTGGTTGTTGATTGGTGGCGATCGTCAGTATGAGCATTGCCACACATTTATATCATCGCATTAATTGAACAGTTGCCCCAGAAATGTGGCGCGCCACATTTTAGCCGAGTCGCACCTTGATATGACAGCTAAAGCGACTTGTTACGCTTGCCCCAGTGCAGCATTCATGACATCAGTGTCGATGCAAACATCTAATCACATAATTTTTTCCTCGGCTCTCCCCGATGCTTGGTGTTAAAAGTAGCAGATGATACTAAGTATCTGAAACTGAAGGTTGAAACCCTCGATCGTGCTAAATTATTAGCTTGCGTTATCACCATAAGTACGAGAGAGCCGATAATAAGTTAATGTCGATTCCTATTGGGCTTTGACGCAGGGGATGGGAGAATAGATATCAAATATTTATCAAAGATACTATCTAAGTTACGTTACCGAAAATTTTTGGTTTAAAGCCCCGTCCTTCGCTCGACGGCTTTTTATCCTGGTTTATGTTAAGATAAAGACAGTAAATATCAAAAACAAATGAAAGCTAGATATCGCTACCGATGCTATCCGACACCCTCTCATAAATTGGCGTTAGCCAAGTTATTTGGGTGTGTCAGAGTAGTATGGAACGATAGTCTAGGTTTTTGCATTTCTGAATATATTGGAGGCCAAAAGAAACCGAAAAATGCCGAACTTCAAAAGCAATTCATCACTCAAGCTAAGAAGTTAGAGGAACGGGAATGGTTATCAGAAGTTTCAGCAGTTCCCCTGCAACAATCCTTAAACGATTTAGAGCAAGCATACCAAAACTTCTTCAATTCCTGTAAAGGGAAACGTCAGGGACAAAAAGTTAAACCCCCTCGTTTTAAAAAGCGGAAATCTCAACAATCCGCCCGATTCACTCTCACTAGGATTTTCCATCAAAGGCCAGAAGGTTTATTTAGCGAAAGTTGGGAAGCTTAAGGTGGTTTGGACAAGAGAGTTGCCCTCAGAACCCAGTTCAGTCACAATCATCAAGGACAGTTCTGACCGATATTTCCTCAGTTTTGTCGTGGAAGTTCAACCCGAAGTCTTGCCATCTTCTGATAGTTCAGTTGGTATCGATCTAGGAATTTCAACCTTTGCAACTCTGAGTAACGGACAAAAAATAAAAGCTCCCAAACCCCTAAAGGAAAGGATTAGGAAGCTAAAAAAGTTATCTAAATCTCTATCTCGGAAAACCAAAGGATCTAAACGACATGAATTTTATCGAAAGCGGTTAGCTAAACTTCACGCTAAACTAGCTGATACTCGCACAGATTTCCTGCACAAGTTATCAACTCAACTCATTCGTGAGAATCAAACGATTGTGTTAGAAGACTTAAATGTGTCAGGAATGGTTAGGAACCGTAAATTATCCCGTGCAATTTCTGATTTAGGTTGGAGAACATTTAGAACTTTCCTAGAAGCAAAATCAGAAAAATATGGCAGAGATTTTCGAGTCATTGATAGATGGCAACCGACTTCTAAAACCTGCTCTTGTTGTGGGTTTAAAATCGGGAAATTAGATCTCTCAATTCGAGAATGGATTTGCCTCAACTGTGGCACGTCTCATGATAGGGATATTAACGCCGCAACTAACATTTTAGTCGCCGGAGGACTTTCGGAGACTTTAAACGGGCGTGGAGGAAGCATAAGACTATCCCAGGATAGCAGCACCCAAAGAAGCGTCAACCCACCAGAATTTAAGCAATTGTCAATTTTTGATTGGCTTGAATAGATGGAATCTCCGTGCGTTCACGCCGGGGCGGATGTCAAAGTCCTCATTTCCCATTCATAAATCAAATACTTATCTACACTGTTACCATTATTACATTTTAACTCAGGAGAGCCAGATGAGCGAACCCACTCAAAGCAATACCGAAGCAGGCTGTCCCCCAGTTCCTCAGTCAATTATGACCGCCAGTCGAGATGAACTAGATAACATCGATTTAGAATAGTTAATGAAAAGGGTAAGGTGAAAAAAATGATCGTTCTTTCAGGATACGAAATTATAGAAAATATTTACGAAGGAGTCAGAACCGTTGTTTATCGAGGGATAAGAAATCGGGATCGACAGCTTGTTATCGTTAAAATAATAAAAAATGAATATCCTACGCTTGAACAAATCACCAAGTTAAGGCAAGAATTTATAATTACTCAAAATTTAGAGTGTGAAGGAATTGTCAAAACTTACAATTTAGAAAATTATCAGAAGAGTTTAGCGCTAATATTAGAAGATTGTGGGGGTCTATCCCTTTATCATTTTATGGCAGCCAATAACCTGTCAATAACCGAGTTGCTGAGGGTAGCGATCGCTCTATCCGAAACTTTGATCTATCTCCATCAAGTACCGATCATTCACAAAGACATTAAGCCCTCAAATATCATTATCAATCCAGCGACCGGAAAAGTAAAACTGACTGACTTTAGTATTTCATCGCGCTTGGAATTGAAAAACCAAAGCATTAGCAATCCCAACTTGCTAGAAGGGACTCTCGCTTATATGTCACCCGAACAAACGGGGAGGATGAATCGAGCAATTGACTACCGCACCGATTTCTATTCTTTAGGAGTGACTTTCTATGAAATACTGACCAACCAGTTGCCATTTACTACCACCGATCCGATGGAGTTGGTTTACTGTCATATTGCCAAACAACCCGTCCCACCTAAAGAGGTAGCAGAAATTCCTCAAGCGGTTTCAGATATTGTGATGAAACTGTTAGCAAAAAATGCGGAAGACCGATATCAAAGTGCGGCGGGATTAAAATTTGACCTGGAAACTTGTTTGCAGCAATTGCAGACAACTGGCAAGATTGAAAGTTTTCCCATCGGTCAACGCGATCGCCGCAACCAATTACTCATTCCCCAGAAGCTTTATGGTAGAGAAATCGAAGTCCAAATTCTTCTAGATGCCTTTGGACGAGTCAGCCTCGGTGCTACCGAAATGATGTTAGTTTCCGGTTATTCCGGGATTGGTAAAACTTCAATCGTCAATGAAGTTCATAAACCAATTGTAGCAGCTAGGGGATATTGTATTGCGGGTAAATTTGACCAGTTTAAGCGCAATATTCCGTATGCAGCGTTAATCCAAGCATTTCAAGAATTAGTTCGTCAGCTATTAACAGAAAATTCCAAACAGATTGCTATTTGGAAAGAAAACTTATTAAAAGCGCTAGATAATAACGGTCAAGTTATTATTGATGTTATCCCCGAAGTAGAACTAATTATCGGTAAACAGCCTGAAGTTCCTCAACTGGGATCTTCGGAATCGCAAAACAGATTTAATCGGGTATTTCAACAATTTATTCAAGTTTTTTGTCAACCCGAACACCCGCTAGTCATCTTCCTTGACGATTTACAGTGGGCAGATTCGGCATCTCTAAAGTTAATCCAACTCTTGGTAACCGATCCAGATAACAAATATTTGTTAACGATTGGAGCTTATCGAGATAACGAAGTCAGTCCCGTTCATCCTTTAATTCAGACCATAGAAAAAATTCAAGGAAATGAAACGGTGGTGAATAATATCACCATTCAAGCGCTGGCTTTGGATAGCGTCAACCAATTAATCGCCGACACTCTCGATGCCAGCGTAAACTCAGACAAAATTAAAGTTTTTTCGGAATTACTTTTTAATAAAACCCAAGGCAATCCGTTTTTCTTAACGCAGCTACTCAAAACCCTGTACTCAGAAAATCTGCTGGTTTATCAAGTAGATACAGACCGCTGGGAGTGGGATATTCAACAAATCCAAGCAATTGGTATCGCAGATTTCAATATTGTTGAACTGGTTGCCCGAAATATTCGCCAACTCCCAGAAATAACCCAGAAATTATTAAAACTAGCGGCTTGTATCGGCAACCAATTTAATTTAGAAGTTTTAAGCTGTTCAGCATCTAAAACGCATATTGCATAGTATAATATGATGATATTTATAAAAAGTCAATGCCTACTAAAA
>NZ_JAUBOX010000148.1:0-9187 GCF_036700445.1 Microcoleus sp. T3_B1 | reverse complement strand
CACAGTAATTGTGCAGGAAGAATCCTACACATCCCGCTCCAGTTTTTTAGGTTTAGACCCAATTCCTGTTTATGGAAAAACAGAAAAAGAGCCTGTGTTCACTGGTAAACGGATCAAGCGAGGTTTGTACAAAACATCGACTGGTCAGTTAATTAATTCTGACGTGAACGCAGCGTATAACATTCTCAGAAAAGCAATCCCAAATGCGTTTAGCAATGGGATAGGGAGCTGCGTAGTTCAGCCGAGGCGGGTCAATCCGCTCAAAGTAAAAGTGAAAGGGGAGGGGCTTAACGCCTCCCAGGTCTATAAATGACTATACTTTTGCCAGCTATCAACCAGGAATTTGCCCTCGCCCCACCCCACTCCAAAACGGTGATGAAGTCGTCCTTATTCCCCCTGTCAGCTCCCCCCTTCTGCCCTCGGACAGTCCGCCGATGGCGATCGGTTTGTCACCGGGCGGGCGATCGAGCTAAACTGAGAACTGAGGCCTGCCTTCGATCGGAAGAAGTCCTCAAACTTCTTGGAAGAAATTGTTTTACCTAGGAGTGGGTCAAGCCCACTTTTTTTGTTGCATTAGTCGCAGGAAAAGAGCTCAGGGCGTCTGACTTGCAAGTTGAGGACTGATTTAGTAGGGGTAATCCCCCCGCTTGAGATCCCTGCTGGGATGTCGGGTAAGTCCCAAAGTTGAAGACGAAAGTCGCAGCCACCTAATCAAACCACCTCAAAACCAAGCAATCTCAACAACAAATTTTTCCTTGCCGTGTCCGAGTTTAGGAGTTTTAACTTAAGTATTCGATATGACTCATCCCCTAATCCCACAAATCATTGACTTAGCTACCCCCGTTGCGGAAACACTGGGATTGGAAGTAGTGGGAGCAGTGTTTCACACCAACCAAAACCCTCCCGTCTTGCGGGTAGACATCCGCAACCTCCAACAAGACACTGGTTTAGCCGACTGCGAGCGCATGAGCACAGCCTTCGATGCCGAGTTAGAGGCAGCCGACATCATACCCGATGCCTACGTGCTAGAGATTTCCAGTCCCGGAATATCCCGATTGCTCAGCAGCGATCGAGAATTTATTACCTTTAAAGGTTTCCCCGTGACAGCAAAAACCACCGAACCCGACTCGCGAATCAAAGAGTGGAAAGGCCTACTCGTGGGCCGGGATGAAACAGCGGTTTATCTCAATCAAAAAGGGCGACAGGTTAAAATTCCCCGCCCTCAGATTGTCAAAGTTGAACTAGACGAAGGAAAGGAGATGTAAAGGGAAATTTTGAGTGTTGAGTTGTAGGGGCGGTGCCCCTGTGCCCGCCCGATTTGAGTTTTGAGATTGCCTCGCAGCAAGCTGAAAACGCTTGGCTGCGAGTTAATTTTTAACAATCACATCTGTAGCAGCGGGTTGAAGAGGAACAACAAATAAATTGTTACAGCACCTAGCTTCCCTAATCCTATCCAGTAACTCATCAATCATTGGTCATCACTCTTTCTCGATAATTTCCCAGTACCAATTACCGATTACCAGTTACTTATTACCACAGCAAAAAAGGAGAGTTTTATATGTCAATGGTTCCCCTGCCCGGACTAAAAGAAATGGTCGAAGGCATTAGCAAAGAACGCAATTTACCCAAACACGCCGTCCAAGCAGCCTTGCGAGAAGCCCTGCTCAAAGGATACGAACGCTACCGCCGTACCCAAAAACTGGATCACTTCAGCGAAGAATACTTCGACAACTTTGATGTAGAACTCGACGCAGAACAAGAAGGTTTCCGCGTTTTAGCCAACAAAACTATTGTCGAAGAAGTCATCAATCCCGATCACGAAATCTCACTTTCGGAAGTGCAAGAAGTAGCCACGGAAGCTCAGCCGGGGAGCATCGTGCTCGTAGATGTAACACCAAATCAAAAAGAATTTGGTCGCATGGCCGCGATCCAGACCAAACAAGTTCTCGCTCAAAAACTGCGCGACCAACAGCGCAAAATGATTCAAGAAGAGTTTAAAGATTTAGAAGAAACAGTTCTTCAAGCAAGAGTGCTCAGGTTTGAGAGGCAGTCGGTAATTTTAGCAGTTACCAGCAGCTTCGGTCAGCCAGAAGTAGATGCCGAACTCCCTAAGCGCGAACAGTTGCCCAACGACAATTACCGGGCAAACGCTACATTCAAGGTTTATCTCAAGAAAGTAGGCGAAGGCTCTACTAGAGGGCCGCAGTTACTTGTTTCTAGAGCGGACGCAGGTTTGGTGGTTTACCTGTTTGCTAACGAAGTACCAGAAATAGAAGACGGGGTGGTGAGGATTGTCGCCGTAGCCAGGGAGGCAAATCCGCCCTCCCGGCACGTCGGCCCCCGGACTAAAATAGCAGTTGATACTCTCGATCGCGACGTAGACCCTGTAGGAGCCTGCATCGGAGCGCGGGGATCGCGGATTCAGGTAGTAGTCAACGAATTGCGTGGCGAAAAAATCGACGTGATCCGCTGGTCTCCAGACCCAGCAACTTATATTGCTAACGCTCTGAGTCCCGCTAGAGTAGATGAAGTGCGTTTAGTTGCTCCAGAAGGCAGGAGAGCTCACATTTTGGTCGCTGAAGACCAACTGAGTCTTGCCATTGGCAAAGAAGGTCAGAACGTCCGTCTCGCAGCCCGCCTGACAGGTTGGAAAATCGATATCAAAGATATTGCTAAGTACGATCGCGCCGCCGAAGACAGCAAATTGGCAGCAGAAGCAACCAGGCTCGAAGAACTAGAAGGCGACTACGACGAGGAAGCAGGCGATTACGACGAGGAAACCGCAGAATTTGAGGAAGAGGAGGCAGCCGCTACGGAGGAAACCGAAGCCGCAGTCTAAAAACTGTGACATTTACCGAAGAAGAATTCAGAATTCAACAGCCAGAATCCAGAATTGGTTCTGTGCGACAGGAGGGAGAATCGAGGTTGAAAGCCCCCGATTTTAATCGTGGAGCACAAAAAATTTTTTCCGTAACCCTTACCCCTGACTTGAGGCATGGCGTATTTTGAATTCTGAATTCTGTCTTCTGACTCCTTGTCATAAGATTTTCTATCTTCGGGAGACAAGGAGGACTTGTCCCCTACTCGCTCCTCTCCCCCCAGGGCGGTTTCATTCTCAGGAAAACCGCGATTTTGACTCTTGTAGTGCCAAGAATGCCTACCCCCCCCACAGACGATTTCACAGACCTTTGGGACATGGGGCAACCACGGGGGGATTGCCCCTACGCAGAATGAAACAGCCCTGCCTCTCCCCCTACTCCCCCTCTGACAAGAAATGAAACCGAACTACCGGTGCTGTGCAAGTTGTCGAAAAATAGCTCCAAAGGAAGCTTTTTGGCGAGTAGTCAGGCTCTATCCTTCTCATCAGGTACAATTAGATCGTGGCATGGGCCGTTCTGCTTACCTTTGTCGGGAAGCAGAATGCCTCAAAGCAGCTCAGAAAAAAAATCGACTTGGGCGATCGCTCAAAGCGTCTGTGTCTGACGAACTGTACCAAACACTTTGGCAGCGTTTAGCCACATCTGACTGTACATCTTACTCTGGCCTAGCCGGACAAAAAACCGACAATAGTTCGGTATCGACTGTATAAACCCTCTTGGCGGCCCTACCAGTAATTACCGGTAGCGCCAGCTATAAAACCCCAATCCGATCTGCCCACCAGTCTGGAAAGATTTGTGTCAGATTAGATAAGGGTAGGGTACTAGCAGAGGTATCCTCAAGGTGGAAAGGCAAACTTTGAAGCTTGAGAGAGTGGGTTTTGCCAAAACTCAGACTTCGGAGTTCCAAGTTCCCAAACAGACTTGAGAATTCTTCAACCGCCGACTTCAGCGAGTTGCATCTTTTAGATAAAATTGCTGAGCGAGTACCAAAACCCCGATTCCTGACACTGAATCAATCACACCGAATGATGTCGTCATTAGCACAAAAAATCACAATGTAAAAACTGGTTGGCACAAAAGAGGGCAGAGTGGATGAACAACGGCAAAGTAAGAATTTACGAATTATCACGGGAACTAAATTTGGATAATAAAGACATCTTGGCAGTATGCGAGCGGCTCAATATTTCAGTCAAGAGCCACAGCAGCACAATTACAGAATCCGAAGCAGAGCGCATTCGCAAAACGGCGGAAAAATACGTAGCCAGTAGCCACTCTTCCCCCGGCAAGCCAGCTCCACCCGAAAGAGCAGCCGCGCCATCTAGAGAATCTGGCCCTCACCCTAACGACCAACAAAAAAAGCAGCAAATTTTAGAAATACGCAGTCCAAAAGTACGTCCGGCTGGTGCAAACTCCCAGCCTGCAGGCAACGAGGAGAACAAAAACCAGCCCGCGGCAACCGTGGCAACTCCTCCCAAGTCGCCTGCAGCTCAACAACTCCAGCCTCCAGCTAAACCGAATATCAATCGACCTGTACTGTCGAAGCCAAATGTCGCTGTGTCGGCGGCTCCGTCAGAAATAGTGTCGGAAACTGTAGGTGCGATCGCCCCGGAAACAACCATCCAGGCTCAGGCACCGGCGGCACCTCAACCGCCGTCGGAAAAGGCTCCAGAACGCATCCAGCAACCGCCGATCGCCCCTCCCGCGCCCTCGGCCAAACTCACGTCGCCGCCAGTCAGAGGGGCGTCCGAGTCCGCTAGCCGTACCCCACAAAATCTGGGGAACAAGCCGGTACTCAAACTTGCAAAAAGCGAGCAAGAGCAATCAGGACAGTCAGAAACTCTGGAAGCGCCGGCTAAACCGAGCCGCCCCAGCAGACCTGCACCGGGAGGTACAGAATCTCGCGACGCGCGCATACCGCGCCGGGAAGGCGCTGGTGGCCCAGTCAAAACTCCACTGGCCGATCGACCCCAACCCGGTGGGCCGCGCCGGAGCCTTGCCCCCGCAACGTCAGCTACCGGGCTGCGTAGCCGCGGCGGTGACACCGGAGCTGCAGGGGATGACACGGATGACAATGAAGAAGATAATACGCCGTTGCTGGGGATTACTCTCCTCGAAAGGCCCTCCCTCCCTCGTCCTGCCAAAAAGACATCGGTCATTTGGGAAGAAGATGATGACGAAAACTCAGATGCTGCCAAAGCTGCTAAAGCTGTTAAGGCAAAACGTTCTCGCCTCAAACCCATAGACGAGGATGACGATGACTTAGAAAACGGCTTGGATCTGCCAGCACCAGTCACGGTCAGCCTGTCCCTAGCCCGCCCAGCGAAAGCGAAGGGACAAGCAGCACCCAAGTCAACACCAACTCCGGGCGCACCCGGAAGCAGCGGAAAAAATAAGAGACCAGGCCCTTCTCACGATAAAAGTTCTTCAGGCTCGAGCGGGGGACGCGGCAACCGGGGCAAAACAGCCGAAGCTAAGGTAGAACGTCCAGAAAAGCTGCTGCTGAGCAGGCCGATGACTGTTCAAGAACTAGCACTTACTCTGGCTGTTCCCGAAACCGAAATTATTAAGCGGCTTTTCTCTAAAGGAATTGCGGTAAATATTACGGAAACCCTGGACATTCCAGCGGTGAGAATGGTAGCCGAAGAAATGGGCGTAGAGGTGGAAACCCCAGAAAAAGTAGCCCCAGCTCTCAAAGTGATCGAGATGCTGGACGAAGCGGATTTGGAATACCTCGAACGCCGTCCCCCAGTAGTCACGATTATGGGTCACGTGGATCACGGTAAAACTACCTTGCTCGACTCGATCCGCAAAACCAAGGTGGCTCAGGGAGAAGCTGGGGGGATTACCCAGCACATCGGTGCTTACCACGTGGATGTGGTACACGAAGGCAAGAGCCAGCAGGTGGTATTTTTGGATACGCCCGGTCACGAAGCCTTTACAGCGATGCGGGCTAGGGGAACACGGGTTACGGACATCGCCATCTTGGTGGTGGCGGCGGACGACGGCGTGCGACCCCAGACAATTGAAGCGATCAGCCACGCGAAAGCGGCGAAAGTGCCAATTGTCGTGGCTATCAATAAAGTTGACAAGGAGGGTGCTCAGCCGGAACGGGTGAAGCAAGAGCTTACTGAGTACGGCTTGGTCGCAGATGACTGGGGCGGCGATATCACGATGGTTCCAGTCAGCGCGATCCGAGGCGAAAACCTGGATACGCTGTTGGAAATGATTCTGACAGTCGCGGAAATGGAAGACCTCAACGCCAACCCGCACCGACCGGCTAAGGGTACTGTGATTGAAGCTCACCTCGACAAGGCAAGGGGGCCTGTGGCAACTCTGCTGGTGCAGAACGGCACTCTGCGAGTGGGCGATATTGTGGTCGCAGGCTCGGCTTTGGGCAAGGTGCGCGCAATGATCGATGACCGGGGCGATCGCGTAGAACACGCAACTCCATCCTTCGCGGTGGAAGTGCTAGGGCTGCGGGAAGTTCCTCGCGCCGGAGACGAGTTTGATGTCTTCGCAAACGAAAAAGAAGCTGCGGCGATCGCAAGCGGAAGAGCTACCTCCCGACGAGATTCACGCCTGCTGCAAGGCGGCCGGATCAGCCTCAGCGGCTTCTCTCAACAAGCTAAGGAAGGCGTTCTCAAGGAACTCAACTTGATCTTGAAGGCAGATGTCCAAGGCTCCCTCGAAGCAATTGTCGGCGCTCTGACTCAACTTCCTCAAAAAGAAGTTCAACTCCGACTGCTGCTATCTGCTCCTGGGGAAATTACAGAAACGGATATTGACCTCGCTGCAGCCAGTAATGCTGTAATTATCGGGTTCAATACTACTCTGGCCACCGACGCTCGCCTCGCGGCTGACCAAGCTGGCGTAGACGTGCGGGAATATAGCATCATCTACAACCTCTTGGATGACATTCAAGGGGCGATGGAAGGTCTGCTGGAACCCGAATTGGTGGAAGAACCTTTGGGTCAAGTCGAAGTGCGCGCTGTCTTTGCGATCGGTCGCGGGGCTGTGGCTGGATGTATGGTACTCTCTGGCAAAGTCATCCGTAACTGTAAGGTGCGGGTGCGCCGCGGCAACAATGTCGTTTATGAAGGTGTCCTCGACTCCCTAAAACGGATGAAGGAAGATGCCAAGGAAGTCAATGCTGGCTTTGAATGCGGCATTTCTTTGAGCGGGTTTAGCGACTGGGCGGATGGCGATATTATTGAAGCCTACCGGATGGTTACTAAACGCCGGACTCTCTCTCAATAGTTTTGAGTTGTGAGTGTTGAGAGGGAAGAGAATTTTTGAGCGATCGCAACCAAATTGCCGATCGCTCGCCACTCTTCTCTTCACTCAATACTCCCAAACTCATCTGACAGTTGACAGTTGACAGTTGACAGTTGACAGTTGACAGTTGACCGAAAGAAGAAGGAAGAAGGAATTAAGAACTTCCTAATCGTCTTTACCCTTGCTTAAAATTTAAAATTCGCTCCCTCAAATAAGAATTACCGAAATAAACCAGATTTCTGCTTGTAAGTCCTCGGTTTGATAGCTAAATATTTACTCCTGGCATCGGATTTCAGAGTCAAGAGTGCATCCCAAAATCTCAAAATCCAAGATTCAAAACTCCTAATTCATAACTCATAATTATTTAAAGTGCGTTCTTTTTGGTCAGATCCTTTTTTGTGGATTCACCTT
The DNA here is from genome assembly GCF_036700445.1 of Microcoleus sp. T3_B1. Classification (NCBI taxonomy): domain Bacteria; kingdom Bacillati; phylum Cyanobacteriota; class Cyanophyceae; order Oscillatoriales; family Microcoleaceae; genus Microcoleus; species Microcoleus sp. T3_B1. The sequence continues at coordinate 1,622 of NZ_JAUBOX010000148.1, read as the reverse complement.
TCTGGGGCGGCTACACTGCCGATATTCCTGGGAGTGTGCTTGCTGGGACTCGCAGTGGGTTCTCCCCTGCTCCCTGTCTGGTTAGAAATGTTTTTAGTGGCTGTAGCAGGTATTTTTCCTGTGCTGTGGATGCAGTGGTTCCGCCCTTTTTACATTTTTAGCATTTTAGTTGTGGCGGTGAAACCGCAGAATTTAACTTCTGTGCAGCACCGGCTTCTGACTCGGTTTAAAACTAAGTTAAATCAAGGAATCGCTCTTTTTATCGCTGTTTTGCTGGCAATAATTTTGTGGCAACTCTACCGATTGGCTCCCCTCGCGGCAACGGTTGCTCCCTTTCCTCCTTCCTGGCGAGTGGCTGGATTGTTGTTGGCAGTTGCTGCTTTTTTAGCTAGCAATTTGTTTTTGCAGGTGTCGGCTAGTGTCATGGCGGTTTTGCTGACGCCGGAATCAGAATTTGCAGCGACAAAGCCTCATGTTTTAGAAAAAATTCGGCAGGATTTTACGATCGCACCTTGGCAAGTCGATCGACTTTTGCCGGCTTTGGCAGCCGAGACAACTGCCGCTGTGGCGGCACGCGTAGAGTCAATGGGGCCAGCATCCGGCATAGGGAATTCGGCCGGCAGTATTGTCAACCCAAAGCCTGCTGACACCAACGGCGTTACATCCCTACCCGAAGAGTCGATCGAAAAAAAGTGAAATAAAAAATTAAGAGGGGGACAATTGTAGTTTAAGCTACTTTAATTTGTACAGATGTATGCTGTAAAAAAATAGGTAAGACCCCTCTTTGGATAGAGATTATTAATAGTCTTAATATTTAATTTTTAATTGCAGGTTGTGGAATATTTTATGTTGGCTCTTTGGAGAGAAGAATCTATAATAGAGAGTGTCAAGGTCAGCTTTCAATCCTTACAGGGGATTAAAACAGAGGTATAACAATATGGCGAATTATCTACCGCTCGCACAACAACCTCAAGCCGCAGAGCCGATCGAGCTGTGCGAAGATTCTGAAATCTGGGGCAGTCTCAAATCCGCGATCGGCGCAAGTTCAGGATTTCAACGCTGGCAGCTAGAACTCAATTTTGAGCGTCAGCAGCAAAATGCCACCATCGATCAGCAGGTTCGTTCCTATCTGCGGGAAACTTTAGAAACTTTGGCTTATTGAGAGCAGCCAAGCCAAATGCTGTAACCGATAGTACCTTTCCATCGCCCCATGTTTAAAACCAACTTGAAACACGGCGTTAATTTCACGATTTTTCAGAACAAAGGGCGTTTTAGAATGAATCATAGATATCCTAGCTCCTTCTATTCAGGAGCTAGGACGTTATCGATACCTACTCAAAAAAATGAGCTGAGTTCCTTGACGGGGCGACAACGCCTATCTTACCTTGATGGTAAAAGCATTGAATCCCCTGAACCTCAAAAAAGATAGCGGATTCTGGACAGGCTTATTGACTCATAAGATCGTCCGAGATAGGGTTGAACCAGATTCTCTACGCTCGCCACTCTCTTTTATTGACTGCTTTGTAAAACTTATCTAAACTTATCTAGGGCTTGCTGAATAAGTTAGAAAAAATCGCGATCGCGTAGCTAACCGCAGACATCGCACTTGATGGGCAATTCAA
>NZ_JAUBOX010000147.1:0-9364 GCF_036700445.1 Microcoleus sp. T3_B1 | reverse complement strand
ATTATACTGATGCTCGGCAAAAAAGTCATGGTGGGGTTGCCCAGTATTTATACTCATCGCAAAAGTGACACGCTCCCTCTGGTCTCCCCCATGCAGTGTGGTCGATTGCCACTAATATGTGTTCCGTTGGGGGTGCTTCTTTCTGTAATTGCTCCAGATACAGCAGCATCAGTTTTTTTCGGTCTGGTCTACAGTCTTGTAACGCTTCGTAGACGCAACGCCTGTGACGATTGAATAATGGATTGAGCGAAAATTCCGCTAAACATGACGCATTCGGAGTGGTCATCACGCTCATCCATGAGCTCGAATGTTGCATCTTTCGCTTTCACTAATAAATCGTATGCTGCTCCCAGGAAAGTCCTTTAATCGTTCACTGTTCATTTAAGGAGTGGATAGGTTTTATTTTTCACCCTCATTCTCTCCTGGCGCGGTGGCTCTAGTTCTTCTTTTGCCACCGTTCTCATCTTTGGTTAGTCTAAACTACAGTGATAAATTGATTCTAAGAAGCTCAATCGTTTTGGGAAAATATCTACAATGGATCAACAAATCGTGTCAAAAAATGTATCGGGAACACCTTTGGCCAAGCCTGATGAAACACAAAATCCTGTCGGGGATTTAGACAAGAACAGCCCTACAATTACCGATGCGGAGTTCGCGGAGTTTATTAAGCAGGCGATCGCCGAAAACCCCGATGGCGTTAAGACCAAACTTCCGAATCAGTCTAACGGTGCACCCGAAACAGGTGCTGCTGATAACAGCCAAACTGCGGAATTTATGGGCGTACTAGAAGAAGGTGCGGGCGACAAAGATGACGATGATGACAGCGGCATCGATCGCCGCGGAACTCTCTTCGGTAATGATGGCGATGACGTAATTGTCGATCACCGCGGAACTCCCTCCGGTAATGATGGCGGTGACGTAATTTTCCTCACCGGCGATGAGGATGAGATATACGGCAAGAAAGGCAAGGACAAAATCAAAGGAAACCGTGAGAAAAACAATAAAATCTACGGTGGTAAAGATGACGACGATTGCGAGGGCGGCGATGGCGACGATGAAATAAAGGGCGATCGGGGCAAGGACAAGGTTAACGGTGGCCAAGGCAACGACAAGCTTAACGGCGGTAAAGACGACGATACCGTGATGGGCGGTACCGGCAACGACACCTGCGAAGGCGATGACGGCGATGACTGGGCCCACGGCAACGAAGGAGATGATAAGGTTGACGGCGGCGCCGGCAACGATACCATCTACGGCGGGGTGCCGGCGACGATAGCGTGATGGGCGGTGCCGGCACCGATACCCTCATTACTGGCGACGGCAATGACATCGCAGACGGCGGCGACGGAGACGACAGCGTTAGCGGCGGCGACGGCGAGGATACGCTGATGGGCGGCGACGGCAACGATACGCTGATGGGCGGTACTGGCAACCATACCTGTATAGGCGGTGGTGGAGATGACGTTTATGGCCTGAGTGACAGTAACTCTGGGGCAAGTGCAGTCATCAGTGACTACGAAGACGGCAAAGACAAGTTTGTGCTGACTGGCGACTTGAACTTTAGCAGCTTGACCTTTATACAAATCGGTGTCAATACCGAAATTCGGGTCAATAACTTCGCGCTGGCGCTATTGTTGAATGTCAACGCAACGCTTATCACTGCTGGCGACTTTTTGGGAGTTAATCCTCAAACTCCAACTCCAACTCAACCTCAAACTCCAACTCCAAATCAACCTCAAACTCCGATTTTTAACCCTGCGCGAGTGGAAGCTAATCAGCCCTTGACTGCTGGTTCCAGCGGCGACGAGCAAACTCTTACTTCTGAGTTGTTGAGTTTTGTCGATGACGAGCAAGGTCCTGGCGGCATAGTCTACACGCTAACCGAGCTGCCCGATCCTACAACCGGCCAACTATTGTTGAATGGAGTCCCAGCACAAGTCGGTTCTACCTTCTCTCAAACAGACATTAACGCAGGCTTGGTAAAATTAAAAGCGGCAGTAGGTTTTGTCGGTGCGCTTAGTATTGGTTTTGAAGTTAGCAACGGCAGAAGAACTCTCATCAACCAGCGTTTTAGCTTGAATGTCGAGCAAAATGTCTTTATTTTTGCTGGCACTACAGCACCTCAAGTTATTGTCGGTTCTGCGACGCTGGATAACGACATCGAAGGCAGCGATGATGCCGATGTTATTATACTCGGCAAAGGCAACGACAAAATCATCGGCGGCAAAGGCAAGGACACAATTAAAGCAGGCGATGGCGATAACGATATCGACGGTGGCGATGACGATGAGGAGATCGAAGTCGGCAAAGGCAAAAACAAAATAAAAGCAGGCAAAGGCAAGGACAACGTTAAAGCCGGCGATGGCGATGACGATATCGACGGCGGCGATGATGATGACAATATCGAAGCTGGCGGCGGCGATGACACAGTAGTAGGCGGTCCTGGGAATGACGTATTAACCGGAAATGAGGGCAATGACACGATCGAAGGCGGCGAAGGAACCAATACTCTAATTGGTGGTGGTGGAAACGATCGCTATATTTACCGCACTTCCCGCCAACAGATTCAAACAGTTGCAGAAGCTGACTTAATTACTGACTTCAATGTCGCTGAGGATCTTTTAGAGCTTTCTACAGCAGATTTTGGTAATCTCAGCGTTTCTAGCTTGACCCGACTGGAGATTACTGCTACTTCTACTGTTGGGTCGATCGGCAGCGCTAATTTGCTCGACTTCACCGCGGATATCACTGTTACCAGCATCGCGTCTTTGCAAGCCCGGTTTATAGCTTTGGGTGGCAACCTAGACGCGCCTACTTTCTGTCAGTTCATAGATGCCGAGACCGGCCGTTCTGTGCTGGTATTTGCTGTTGGGGCGCGCTTTGAAATTGTCACCAGTTTCTCGGCGAGCATTCGCCTGGATGTCACTAACATTGTCTTCACGGTCTTCACGGGCCCACCACTTAATATTCTTGTCGGTACTGCTGGTGCGGACAATGCGGATTTCACCACTTCTCCGGCCCCTGTTAATTACGATGGTTTAGCAGGCGATGACAAGATTGTCGGCAGCAATTATAACGATAGCCTCAAGGGCGGCGACGGCAACGATACCATCACTGGCAGCCTCGGTTTGGATGTCATAAGCGGTGGCAGTGGTGCGGATCTGTTTGTTTACAAAGCAGCAGGCGAAGGCCCTGATGCGATTACTGACTTTACCTCTGGAAGTGACAAATTCCAGTTTACCGCGAGCGCTTTCGGTAATTTGACGACGACTAACTTTGACGCTGTAAGCGGTTCAAATCCTGACATTACTGGCAAAGAGTTAGTGATTTTCACAGGCGGCAGTTATGCCTCTTTGGAAGCTGCACAAGCTAAAGCCCTGGGCAATTCTACAACTGCTGGTTTCTTCGCCTTTACGAATGCCTGGAACCAGACGGTGTTGTATTTTGACTCGAACGGTACTGTAGCCGGTGGTTCTACCTTGATTGCGAATCTGGGTACTGCTGCTAGCAATCTGGGAACGGCGGACTTTGTATTTACAGGTACGATCGCTTCTTCTGATACTGGTACTTCTCCCACTGGTACTACTACCAACTCAGGTAGCGTTGTGGATTTAACTGCTGCTGGGAACACTTACCCAAGCGACTTTAACAATTTCGGTTCAGGTGCTGGCGGTTACAACTTCACTACTCCTGTCTTGTTTACCGGAGATGCGAAGGCTAACAGTGTCACTGGTACTGAATTTGCTGACATCTTCAGCGGCGGTTCTGGTGCAGATGTGATCACTGGCGGTGCTGGTGCGGATCTGTTTGTTTACAAAGCAGAAGGCGAAAGCCGCGATAGGATTACTGACTTTACCCCTGGAACTGACAAATTAGAGTTTACCGCGAGCGCTTTCGGCAATTTGACGACGACTAACTTTGACGCCTCCAGTGGTTCAACTCCGGACATTACTGGCAAAGAGTTAGTGATTTTCACAGGCAGAACTTATGCCACCATTCAGGAATTTACTGCAGAAGCTAAGGTTCTGGGGAATTCTACAACTGCTGCTTTCTACGCATTTACGAATGCGTCGAACGAAACAGAGTTGTATTTTGACTCGGACGGTACGACAGCCGGTGGTTCTAGTTCTACCTGGATTATTAATTTGGGTAGGGCTGCTAGCAATCTGGGAACGGCGGACTTTGTATTTACAGGTACGATCGCCTCTTCTGCCAATGGCACTACTGTGACTGGTACTACTACCAACTCAGGCAGCATTGTCGATTTAACTGCGGCTGGGAACACTTACCCAAGCGACTTTAACAATTTCGGTTCAGGTGCTGGCGGTTACAACTTCACTACTCCTGTCTTGTTTACCGGAGATGCGAAGGCTAACTGGGTCACTGGTACTGAGTTTGCTGACATCTTCAGCGGCGGTTCTGGTGTAGATCTGATCACTGGCGGTGCTGGTGCGGATCTGTTTGTTTACAAAGCACCAGGCGAAAACGACGGTGATGCGATTACTGACTTTAAGTCGGGAACTGACAAATTCGAGTTTACCGCGAGCGCTTTCGGTAATTTGACTACGACTAACTTTGACGGTGTTAGCGGTTCAAATCCGGACATTACTGGCAAAGAGTTAGTGATTTTCACAGGCGGCAGTTATGCCACTTTGGAAGCTGCACAAGCTAAAGCCCTGGGCAATTCTACAACTGCTGGTTTCTTCGCCTTTACGAATAATGCGTCGAACCGGACTGAGTTGTATATTGAGTTGTATTTTGACGCGAACGGTACCGCAGCCGGTGGTTCTACCTTCATTGCGAATCTGGGTACTGCTGCTAGCAATCTGGGAACGGCGGACTTTGTATTTACAGGTACGATCGCCTCTTCTCCTACTGGTACTACTACCAACTCAGGTAGCGTTGCCGATTTAACTGCTGCTGGAAACACTTTCCCCGTCGCCTTTAACAACTTCGGTTCTGGTGCTGGCGGTTACAACTTCACCACTCCTGTCTTGTTTATCGGAGATGCGGCTGATAACAACGTCACGGGTACTGAGTTTGCTGACATCTTCAGCGGCGGATTGGGTGTTGATCGTTTCAACGGCGGTGCAGGTAACGACAGCATCTCCGGTGGCGCTGGTAACGACAGTCTCTTTGGCAACGCGGGTAGCGATACTCTCAACGGTGACGAGGGGAATGACACTTTAATCGGTGGTGGGGGAACCAATGTTCTCAACGGTGGTGCTGGTGCGGATCAGTTTACGTTCCTCGGAACTACTGCTGGCGGCGGGGATGTAATTACCGATTACAGCATTGCTGACGATCAAATTAGCATCTCCAACACTGGCTTTCAAATCGGAACCGGAGCTGCATTTGTGACTCAGAGTTTGTACGCTTACAGCAGCACAGTGTCTGATGTAACTGTGTTTGAAGCAAATTTAACCCAGCCGTCGTTCATTGCTCTCTACGACGGTTTGTCTACTAAACTGTATTACGATAGCAACGGTTCTACGGTTGGCGGTAACAGTTTGTTTGCAACTGTCAATAATGTCGATTTAGGAATTTCCGGTAGTTCTGAATTGTTCTTGTTCTAAACGGCAAGAATCCTAATCGGGATATCGGTACGGTTAGGGGCACGGCAAGCCGTGTTCCTACCCACATTCCGCACCCCAACTGGCACATACACGGATTGAGCACGTCACAGTGAGCAAGTCGAGAGAATAGTGAGTAGAAATACCCAAAGACTTGGGTCGTTAAGCATCACCCAGTTGTCCATTCTTGCAAATTCAGGTTCGGGCATGAGTTAAATCTGATTGTGTGAAAAATGCGTAAGCGTTGCTGGCCGTAGGCATCGGCCCAAAACCAAGTTGATTGCCCAGCGGTAAGATGATTCATGAGGAAAATGCGTTAATTGCGATCGCAACCATAGCCAATCATTACCAAAAATAGTGTAAACTGGCGAGCGCGATCAACGCTCAAATCAGGATCAAGCCGCCCATGCAAAAAGCATCCCAGATGAAAGTAGAAAACCTAGATCATCTGGGCCTGATAGCCGGTCTAGTTGATGAAATAGGAATTGTCGAAAAAATCAATGAATTAGTAGGCGAACAACCAGGTGAAATAGTCAGCCCCGGCTTGGTAGTTAAAGCCATGATTATCAATGGATTAGGGATGGTTTCCGCCCCACTATATTTATTTTCTAAATTTTTTGAAGGGAAAGCAATAGAACATTTACTTGGGTCAGGAATTCAAGCATCACATCTGAATGATGACCGTTTAGGCAGAGTATTAGATAAATTATAAATGGCCGTAATTACCGAAATATTCACAACAATTGGCCTGTCAGCGGCTCAAAAATTCGAGATAAAAACCGACACATCTCACTTAGACTCAAGTTCATTTCATCTACATGGCAAATATGAACAAGAATTGCCAGCAGTATCTTTTTCTAGCACAGAAATGGATAGCAATCAGTTGGATAATTCATCGATAGAACATCAAACATCCCCAGTACCAATTAAGATTACCTACGGCTACAAAGAGTGACCATCGCCCCGACTTAAAACAGTTTATTTTAGACCTAATTTGTAGTGGAGATGGAGATGTACCACTATTTTTGCGAGTAGCTTCAGGCAACGAATCAGATAATTCCATATTCGCCTCAATTTGTCAAGACTTTAAAAAACAGTTAAATTTCGACAGTTTAATGGTAGCCGATAGTGCATTATATACGGCTCCCAACTTAGAAATGTTAATCAATTTAAGATGGTTAACTCGCGTACCACTGAGCCTCAAACAAGCGCAGCAATTGGTATGTCAACTAAATGAATCAGAATTTCATGAAAGTTCAGTGACAGGATATCGTTGGTCAGAACACAAAAGTAATTATGGTGGAATTGCACAAAGATGGTTAGTAGTAGAGAGCAGTTTGCGGCGTGATTCTGACCGACGCAAGTTAGAAAAAAACCTCAAGAAAGCTGAAGTTGAAGGTCAGAAAAAGTTGCGAGAATTATCAAATATTGAATTTGCTTGTGACACCGATGCCTTGTCAGCAGCAAGTCGTTTATCTGCCAAACTAAAATATTATAATTCAACCCAAGTTAGTAGCAGACAAGCGACAGCAAAATCCGCGGCTAATTCGACCAGTTCTGACATTTCTAGCTCCAAGTTAATATTTAAAGTTCAAGCACAACTAGAATTAGATGAAGCGTGCGGTAGCCAAAGCAACCAAAGCTAGTGGCAGATTTATCTTAGCTACTAATGTGCTGGATGCCTCACAATTAAATCCTGATGAAATGATTGTAAAATATAAGGAACAGCAGTCGGCAGAGAGAGGGTTTGGGTTTTTGAAAGATCCCCTATTTTTTACGGATAGCGTATTTCTCAAGTCGCCGGAAAGAATCGAGGCTTTAACTTTGGTAATGGGTTTGTGTTTGTTGATTTATACTTTAGGTCAAAGGTTACTCCGGCAAAACTTGCAACTCACTAATAAAACCGTAAAAAATCAGTTGGGCAAAGGAACCAATCGACCTACTTTGCGCTGGATATTCCAAAGTTTTCAATCGATTCATGCCGTGTGTATTCAAGGAATTCAGCAAGTTTCTAATTTGACATCCGAACGGTTAGCTATCTTAAATTTGTTTCCAGTCACCTGTCGGTCTTATTATTTTTTGTTGTGAAATGAACTCGATTATTGATTGGTAAAACTGACTTAGATTTAAATAATTTTTGATTCAGCAGTGATGTATTATTGTCATAATGCGGGCGATATATGCTGGAATTTAATAGTTGTTAATGGTCGGATTTTTGATGTTTTATGGGTTAAGAAGATTTAATTCATGCCCTCACGTCAATTTTTAGGAATTCCTAACTGAGTGATGCGATCATTACAGAGATTTTTGGGTGTTTTTACTCACTATTATCCCCTCAATTTGCGTATGTGCCAGTTGGGGTGCGGAATGTGGGGTTAAACACTTTAGTTGCTATTTTTTGGGTAGGGGAACGGCAATGCCGTTTCCTCTTTTGCGGTTGTCGATGGTTGGAGTCGATCGCACTCGCGAGGGCAATTTCACCCTCCAATCCAGTTTATTTTACCCGTTACGCGAAATAAGGACACGGCAGTGCCGTTTCCCTACAATTAATCGGGCCGTGGTTAAATCCGATTGGGCGATCTTTTTTGGGTAAGGACACGGCATTCCCGTGCCATTATTTTGTTTCTCAACCTGTCCTTATTTTGTTTCTAGCCGCTGCCGCCATTTGCTGCTAATAACATCTATCACCGTGACTACAACTAACAGCACTAACATCATTGTTGTTGCTTTGTTGTATTCAAAATATCTGATATAATTCACCAATTCAAAGCCTATTCCGCCAGCGCCGACGACTCCCAACACCGAAGCCGCCCGGATGTTATACTCAAACATCCACAGCGTATAACCCAATGCTAGCGGCAATACTTGCGGGAAAATGCCGTATTGGGCAACTTGCAGCCAAGATGCACCTACGACTTTTAAAGATTCGACCGATCGCGCTTCTACTGATTCGATCGCCTCCTGATAAAATTTAGCAAGATAGCCGATAGTATAAATTGCCAGGGCTAAAGTACCCGCCGGCGCGCCCAAACCAGTCGCCGATACAAACAGCAACCCCAGCACAATTGAAGGAACAGAACGCACCGCATTTTGTACCAAATTGGCCAGCCATTGCAGCCACCTTGGTGCTATGTTGTGGGCGCTGCAAATAGCAACTGGCACGGAAATAATTGCCCCGATTGTCGTTCCCCAAAGCGACATTTGGATTGTCTCGATTAAAGCCTTAATTGCTACATCCATAATTTCGAGATTCGGTGGCCACAAGCGCGAGATAAAATCAGTCATGTAAGGCCAACTGCCGACCAGGGTTGTTGCATCAATTTCTAGTCCGCGCAGCGCCCAACCGTAAAGTACAATTAAACCTACTGCAATACCCAGATTTTTGATCCAGCCATAGTTTTTAGAGAAAGTACCCAAGTTTTTTTCGGTCATCTGCGTTTATTTTTAGATTGAGGTACAGCGATTTTTTTTAATTAGTGAAAGGGCTTTTTTTTCAACGAACCGCTTCGAGGTGCGTTAGCGCTAGGACACGAAGGAAGATAACAAAAGAGAGGAGTTCACACTTCTACTTTGGGAGGTGTTAATTTGCTAAATTTGTCGGAGAGGTTGTGGCATTTGCCATCATAGACTATCTGGCCGACATCGAGGACGATCGCCCTTTCTGGATAAGTGCTGGCCATTCCCAAACCGTGCAATACTACAACTACTGTCATTGGGAGCGTGTCACTTTTGCGATGAGTATAAATACTGGGCAACCCCACCATGACTTTTTTGCCGAGCATCAGTATAAT